>CAVKYA010000381.1:0-2552 GCA_963660255.1 Bacteroidaceae bacterium
AGGAGGCCTTCTCGTTCTACGACATAGACATCCACGACTTCAAGGCCAACAACGGTAAGTTCAACATCTTTGTCGGAGCCTCGTGCGAGGACATCAGGCTCTGGGCGGAGGTTAATAGGTAATGACCTATTCGTCCGGTCACTTCGACAAGCTCAGTGACCGGACGAATAGGTCCCTGAGCTTGTCGAAGGGCCGATAAACACGAAAAACAGGGCGACCAAACCGGCCGTCCTGTTATCTTTTTTGTCAGTTAAGAACTAAAACCCGAAATATTCTTTGGCATTGTTGTAGGAGATGTTGCGGACCATCCTGGCGACGGTGTCAATCTCGGATGCCGGAATCTTTCCGTTCTCGACATCGGTACCGATGATGTCACAGAGAATGCGGCGGAAATATTCGTGGCGAGGGTAGCTGATGAAGCTGCGGGAGTCAGTCAGCATACCGACAAAACGGCTCAGCAGACCAAGCGAAGAGAGAGCGTCCATCTGGCGGCGCATCCCGTTCTCCTGATCGAGGAACCACCAGCCGGAGCCGAACTGCATCTTGCCGGGAACCGAGCCGTCATTGAAATTGTAGGCCATCGTCATCATCACCTCGTTGTCCTTAGGGTTCAGGCAATAGAGGATGGTCTTCGCAAGATTTCCGGTCATATCCAACACATCGAAGAATCTGTTCCCGGCCACCGCCACAGGCTTGTCGTTCATCGAGTCACATCCCGCGTCAGGTCCGACGCTGTTGAATATCCTCGTACAGTTGTTGCGCAGAGGCCCGACGTGGAACTGCTGCGTCCATCCAGACTCGGCATCCATCACGGCAAGGTCGTACAGAACCGCGCTCTTGTACTTCACGGCATCATATTCATCAACCGGCATTCCGGAAAGGACAGTGCTGAATATTCTTTCGATCTCGCTTTCGTCATAGTCCTCCGCATAGAAAGTGTCAAGGCCGTGATCGGAAAGACGGCAGCCCATCGACTCAAAGAAATCGTGACGTTTCCTCAAGGCTTCAACGAGGGTTGAATATGACCGGATCTCGACACCGGCGGCCTCGGAAAGCTTGCCGAGATATTCATTGAAAGACTTCGCGTCCTCGATTCCCATCACCTTGTCAGGCCTCCAGGTCGGAAGAACCTTGGTTCCGAAAGGGTGCTCGGCGATCTGCCTGTGCCAATGCAGGTCATCTGCCGGGTCATCGGTCGTGCAGACCACCTCCACATTGAACTTGCGGATCAAAGCCTGCCCCCGGAACTCCTCTGTGGCCAGTTTGGCGTTGCACTCCTCATAGATCTCCCGCGCTGTCTCCGGCTTCAGGATCTTGTCTATTCCGAAAACACGGCTCAATTCCAGATGAGACCAATGGTAGAGTGGATTACGCATCAGATAAGGCATCGTCTCAGCCCATTTCTCGAACTTCTCCCAAGAAGACTTATCTCCGGTGATATATTCCTCAGGAACGCCGTTCGCCCTCATCGCCCGCCACTTGTAGTGGTCGCCGCTGTGTCCGTCAACCAGCCAAAGCTGCGTGATGTCGCGGAACTGGATGTTCTCGGCGATCTCCCGTGGAGAAAGATGGCAATGATAGTCGATTATCGGCAGTTTTTCAGCCTGATCGTGAAAAAGCCGCCGCGCCGTCTCGTTGGACAGCATAAAGTTTTCGTTGATGAATGCGCTCATTGTGTTATCTGTTGTTAGATGTCCTTGCAGGAAAGATATTGCCATTCTTCCAAGCAGGACAATTTCCGTACAAATTTAGCAACACGGACGGGAAATCACAATATTATTCAGAAGCTGTTTTGATTTGTTTATTTGAAGGTTTGAGAGTGAAAAACTTCAGGTTCGACCGCTTCTTCCAAGGAAGATAGTGGTGCTATCTGACTGAAGAAGCGGGATGAAGATGAAAATTTTTCGCCTCAAAGAACATTTTAAACAAATCAAAACAGCTTCTAAGTCTGACATTATGTCAGCGATTCTGTTATTGGCAGATAATTTGATATCTTTGCAGTCGCTTTGGATGACTTTTGCAGCCATCCTGAGTGTTAGTAATTGAAAAAGGAGAAATTACGATATGAGCAAAAAGAATAAGGAAGTAAAGAATAAGGAGCAGGAAGAGGCCAAGCAGGCCGGCAAGACTGCCGAACAGGCAGAAAACAATGCCGTGAACGAACAGGAAGGCAAGGAAGAGGAGACTCCAGAGGTTGACGAGGAGGCGAAGAAGATCGAGGAGAAGCTCGCCAAACTGCTGAAAGAGAACGAGGAGTTGAAGGCAAGCGTGGCCAAGGAAAAGGATGACTATATTCGCCTGATGGCTGATTTCGAGAACTTCCGCAGACATTCAGCGGAGGCAAAATTGGAACTTGTCTCCTCAGCGTCAGCCGACACGATCAAGGGGCTGCTTCCGGTTCTGGACGACTGCGAGAGGGCGATGAAGATGCTGGAAGAAAACTCGGCCGACGAGGTCGCCAAGGAAGGTACCGCGTTGATATTCAACAAACTGATGAGCTATCTTAAGACCAAGGGGCTTGAGGTCATCAAGGCCAAGGGCGAGAAGTTCGA
>CAVKYA010000382.1:0-2548 GCA_963660255.1 Bacteroidaceae bacterium
GTATGGAGGAGTTCGCTAAGGTTTTGGACAGGCTTCAGTCCCAATGCGTGAAGAGGGAGTATTGCCGCTCGGACATATTCAGAAAGGCTTTGACCGCATTTGATGGGGACAGGGATGCCGCTGAGCGGTTGGTCGAGTCGCTTGTCACCGACAGGTTTGTGGATGATAGCCGGTACGCCGCCGCTTTCGCGCGGGAGAAGGCGCGCTTGTCAGGTTGGGGACCGGTGAAGATCTCTTATGCGCTCACTGCCAAAGGAATATCCAAGGCTGTGATTTCCGCGGCGTTGAACGAGGTGGATCCGGAGGAAGCGGACAGGCGCATGGGCTCTGTGCTGGAGACTAAGTATAAGGTGCTGAAAGGGGATCCTCAGGAGAAGTTCAAACTTATCAAATTCGGCCTCACAAGAGGGTACGATTATGACAAGATAGCTCCGGTTGTGGATGAGATTTTGAAGAAGAATAGTTAACTTTGCGGTCTTGGAGGGTTTGAGCGTGTGCCTTTACGGATTTTAGGTGAGAATTATATAAGTCGAACTTAATTCAATGAATATGAAAGCAGTAGTTAAAACCGATTTCAATCTGCCGGGACAGGTTGGAAAGTATGTCGGTAAGGTACGTGATGTCTATGACATTGACGGAAAGTATCTCGTGATGGTTGTTACAGACAGGATCTCAGCGTTTGATGTGGTTCTGCCTGAGGGGGTTCCGTACAAGGGACAGGTGCTGAACCGCATCGCCGCCAAGTTCCTTGACGCGACGGCTGACATCCTTCCTAACTGGAAGGTGGCCGTGCCGGATCCGGCTGTCACAATCGGCCACAAGTGCGAGCCGTTCAAGGTGGAGATGGTCATCCGCGGCTACCTCGCCGGACACGCCTGGAGGGAGTACAAGGCCGGAAAGAGGACCATCTGCGGTGTTCCGATGCCTGACGGGATGGTCGAGAACCAGAAATTCCCGGAGCCGCTTGTGACTCCGACGTCAAAGGCCGCCGAGGGGCACGACGAGGACATCTCCAAGGAGGAGATCATCGCCCAGGGGCTTGTCGGCCGTGAGGATTACGAGAAGCTTGAGGCTTACACAAGGGCGATTTACCAGCGTGGATGCGAGATCGCCGCTCAGCACGGATTGATTCTTGTGGACACCAAGTACGAGTTCGGCAAGAAGGACGGTCAGATCTACCTGATGGACGAGGTGCACACTCCGGATTCCTCACGTTATTTCTACGCCGAGGGTTACGAGGAGAGGCTTGCCAGAGGCGAGCACCAGAAGCAGCTTTCCAAGGAGTTTGTCCGTGAGTGGCTGATGGCGAACGGGTTCCAGGGACAGGAAGGACAGAGGGTTCCAGAGATGACTCCTGAGGTTGTGGCCGGGATCTCTGATCGCTACATCGAACTCTACGAGCACATTACCGGAGACAGGTTCGAGAAGGCTGAATATTCCGCCGAGGCCATCGAGGCCAATGTCAAGGCTTGCCTTGAGGGGCTGAAATAGATAAGTCGCTTCGATGCTTCGACAGGCTCAGCGACCGATCTGTTGTGGACCCTGAGCTTGTCGAAGGGTCTTGAGACAATGGATGGCCTGAAACGAATATACGCCCGCAACTGCGAGGTGAGAAGGATTGACAGGACGGTAGCCGAGCCGTTCCTTCAATCCTTTCACCGTTTGGGTTACACCAGATGCCGTCACCTCTACGGCCTGTACGTCATCCGAGGCGAGGATATTCCTTCTGGTACATTGGTGGCTGTCGCCGGCTTTTCCGCTCCGAGAGTATGGCGGAAAGGTGGACGGGACATCCGTTCCTGCGAATGGATCCGTTATGCCTCATTGGAAGGGGTCGGAGTTGATGGCGGAATGGGCAAGCTCCTGAAGGCGTTCATCGAGGATGTGGGACCGGACGATGTGATGAGCTACGCCGATGCCTCGTGGTCGGACGGCGATGTCTATCGTAAATTAGGATTCACGCAGGAAGATGACAAAGTTTTCCCGGATGGAAGCCGAAGTCTGAAGTTTAGATTGAAACTAACTGAATATGAGTAAGAACCGAACTCTGTGGGGACGAATATGGCGGCTGCTTCTGATCAAGTTGCCGTTGACTTTCCTTGCGCTTACGTTCCTTTGGGTTCTTGTTCTGAAATGGTGTCCGGTCTATGTCACTCCTCTGATGATTCAAAGAAGGATTGAGTACAGCGGAGACAAGAACTTTCATATTCATAAGACTTGGGTTCCGTATGAGAGGATCTCTCCCGAGATGGCCCGCGCCGTGATCGCCAGCGAGGACAACCTATTCGACAAACACAACGGTTTCGACTGGAAGGCGATAAAGCAGGCTCAAAAGGAATATGAGAGCGGCAAGCGCCGCAGGGGCGCCAGCACGATTTCCCAGCAGACGGCCAAGAATGTGTTCCTGCTTCCCCATAAATCCATGATCCGCAAGGGTTTCGAGGCATATTTCACTGTCTTGATAGAACTCCTTTGGGATAAGGAAAGAATCATGGAGGTCTATCTGAATGTCGCCGAGATGGGTAAGGGAATATACGGGGTCGAGGCC
>CAVKYA010000383.1:0-2527 GCA_963660255.1 Bacteroidaceae bacterium
CGGTGGACCAAAATTTGCCATTTGATTTTTTCGCTGTCTATTGGTTCGGTCTAATGCCATTTCCACCGAATTCAACCGAGTAAGCATAGGGAACACAAAGCCTTTTAATATAGTAATAGTAAGTATTGGAATTTAGCATCAGATAATAAAGAACAGTGATTTTGGATGATAAGTGTTGATTGTTTTGTTATTGGTGGGAAGCACTGGCGTGAGCGAAAAAATAAAATCCCAAATTTTGGTAACGTGCAAAATTTGGAATTTTCCTTTTTTTCGCGTTCGCCCTGAACTAATGATTGTCCACCCGGCCACAATTAAAGATTCGCTCTTGTTGTGGCGTGATTAGTAAACGATTTGCTTTGAGTGAGTTGGAAATTGCCGCCCTCCGAAAATGACTGGCGGCTTTTTCTAAAGGTTTGAAAGTCAGCAGGTGGTGCTCCATCTGCTGACTTTCAGAAAGTTACGGATTCTCGGCCGTAAAACTTTACACAATGCGCATTTTGGCGTATTTCAACAGGAGGAGTTTCTCGCCATAATGGTCGAAGGCGATTCTGGCCTTGAGGTCGGGAGCAGTGCCGGTGATTTCAAGGATCTTGCCCAGACCGAAGCGGTTGTGCTCGATCCGCTGCCCGACCTTGAAATCGGACATAGGGGCGGGAACGAAATCGGCATCGGAAATCTTTGGCGGCAGCGGCCGGTTCCGCAAAGCCTCTATCCTTGAGGCGGTGTCGGACGGCTTCGGAGTGGAGGTCGGTTTGCGCTCGTACCTCATGCTGCCGGATGAACCGTATGGGTTGCCGCTGCCCATGCCATATTTGTTGGCGGGCCGGTTCCCACCTCCGAATCTGCCGGACGAAGCGCCGCTGGAATTGCCACCGAACCGACCGGATGTTCCGTTTCCGGAACCAAACCTGTTCGCTCCATAGCCCGAACCACCTGAAAAACGTCCTGAACCATAAGCGGAGCCGCTGCCGGATCCATTCCGTGCCCCGAACCCACGTGCCCCGAACCCTCCGAAATCCTCGAAATCAAGCGAATCCTCATCCGAGAAGTTATCATTCCTCAGAGGGTTGGCGATGTACTTGGTGTCGATCTCCTTGATGAAACGGCTCGGGGAGTTGGACTCGTGCTTGCCGTTGCGCATCCTGGTGTTGGCGAACGAAAGACCGACAGCTTTCTTTGCCCGGGTCATGGCAACGTAGAAAAGACGGCGCTCCTCCTCGATGTCGGCTGGAGACGCCAGCATTCCTCCGGACGGGAATATGTTCTCCTCCAGACCGGCCACGAAAACGTACGGAAACTCCAGACCTTTGGCCGAATGCACGGTCATCAGCGCGATTTTGTTGTTCGTGTCCTCCTCGTCTTCCACGTCCACATTGGACAGCAGGGAGATATTCTCAAGGAAAGCCCCCAGTGTGAAGACAGGATATTCAATCTCGGAATCCTCATCGGCCTGTCCTTCCGCCATCAAGTCATGGAGATAACTATCCCTCTGCTCCTCAATGAAATGGGTGACGCTGTTGATGAGTTCCTCGACATTGGATGCCCTTGATTGAGCCTCGATCGAAGGATCGTTTTTGAAGAAGGCGTACAGTCCGCAGGCATTCGATATTCCCAAAGCCAACTCGTCAGCGTTGGTTGTGGCCTCCTTGGAAGCGAATCCATCGATCATCTCGCAGAATGAGCGGATCTTGGCAACCGCCGCCTGCTTGAGGCCGTAGTCAGCGAATTTCTCTGAATATGCCGCCTTGAACAGAGAGCATTTCAGGTCGAAAGCCATTGCAGCCAATGCGTTGAGCGATGTGTCACCGATCCCTCTGGCTGGTGTGTTCACAATTCTCTTGAACGACTCGTCATCGTTAACGTTCACAACCAGTTTCAGGTAAGCCATCATATCCTTGACCTCGGCCCTGTCGAAGAACGAGTTGCCGGAGTAGATCATGTACGGCAGGTTCCTTTTCCTAAGCGCCTCTTCCAATGCTCTGGATTGGGAGTTCGTCCTGTAGAGAATAGCGAAATCCTGATACTTGGCGTGGTCGGACTGCATCCTCTCCACGATCTCCGAGGCGATGGTGACGGCCTCGTCCTGCTCCGACCAACTCTTCAGAAGCCGGATCTTCTCACCTTCCTCCCCGACTGCCACGCAGGTTTTCGGAATCCTGTTCTCATTCTTGGCTATCAACGAGTTGGCGGCGTTCACGATGTTCGCCGTCGAACGGTAGTTCCTCTCCAGGCGGAAAATCTGGCACTCAGGGTAGTCCTTCTTGAAATTAAGAATATTCTCGATCTTGGCTCCTCGGAAAGCGTAGATGGACTGCGAGTCGTCACCCACCACGCAGAGATTGCGGTGTTTTTCGGTTAATTTCTTAAGAATCAAGTACTGGGCGAAGTTCGTGTCCTGATACTCATCCACGAGATAGTAGTCGAACCGGGACGCTATCGCCTCCTTTGCCTCGGGAAAATCCCGAAGCAGGATATTCATATTCAATAATATGTCATCGAAGTCCATCACCCCCGAGTTCTTGCACTT
>CAVKYA010000384.1:0-2525 GCA_963660255.1 Bacteroidaceae bacterium
TTGGCGATCACGATGTCCTCTGCGGAGAGTTTTCTCTCCACCTCGTCAAGAGTGGTGATCTTCTCTCCTTCCGCCGCCCTTCTCACGATCACCTTTCCACCGCTGATCTTGTCGGCATCGAAAGTGTGCAAAGGCTGTCCAAGTTCGAAAAGCACGAAATTGGAAACGTCCACAACATTGTCGATTGGCCTGAGTCCGATGGACATCAACTTTTTCTGAAGCCATTCCGGGGACGGGCCGACCTTCACGCCCTTGATTGTGATCCCGCAATAGTGCGGAGCGGCGGTCGAATCCTGAACCTCTACCGGAATACCTTTTCCCTCGCCCGGTTTCCAAGCGTCCACTGAAGGGTACTTGAATGAGCAAGGAATATTATTGAGCGTCATCCAAGCATAGAGGTCGCGGGCCACACCGATGTGTGAGGCGGCGTCCACCCTGTTGGCTGTGATCTCATATTCAATGACAGCCTCGGTCTTGAGATGGAGATAGTCCTTGGCGGAGGTTCCGACAGGCGCGTCGGCAGGGAGAACCTTGATGCCGGCGTGGTCGTTGCCGATTCCGAGCTCGTCCTCGGCGCAGATCATTCCGAATGACTCCACACCACGGATCTTGGATTTCTTGATCTTGAAGTCACCGGGAAGCACCGCGCCGATCCTCGCGAAGAGCACCTTCTGGCCGGCGGCAACGTTAGGGGCGCCGCAGACAACGGTCAGAGGCTCTCCTGTACCGTCATTCACCTTTGTGACGTGAAGATGGTCCGAGTCAGGGTGCGCCTCGCACTCAAGCACTTCGGCGACAACAACTCCGGCAAGTCCGCCAGGGATCTCTTCCTGCTCCTCCACGCCGTCAACCTCGATTCCTATAGCTGTCATAGCGTCCGCAATCTGCTGCGGAGCAAGATCGGATTCAAGATAATCCTTTAGCCAATTGTAAGAAAGTTTCATATTCTGATGTTTTATTTGTCAATATCCTCTCTGGAGAACAGCGAGCCCACGAACTCCTTCTTGTCAAACACTTTAAGGTCATCGATGCCTTCGCCGATCCCGATGAACTTGACCGGAACCTTCAGCTGGTCAACGATTCCGATGACAACCCCGCCTTTCGCCGTGCCGTCCAGCTTGGTGATAGCCAACGAGGTGATGTCCGTCGCCCGCGAGAACTCCTTGGCCTGCTGGTAGGCGTTCTGTCCCGTCGAGGCATCCAGCACGAGAAGCACCTCGTGCGGAGCGTCCGGGATGACCTTCCGCATCACGTTACGGATCTTTGTCAGCTCGTTCATCAGGTCGATTCTGTTGTGGAGTCTTCCGGCGGTGTCGATCAGGACAACGTCCGCGCCTTTGGCGACGGCTGATGAAACGGTGTCAAAAGCGACCGAAGCCGGATCAGCCCCCATGCCCTGCTTTACAATCTCCACACCGGCCCTGTCAGCCCAGATCTGAAGCTGATCAACGGCGGCGGCACGGAAAGTGTCGGCGGCCCCGATCATCACCTTCTTGCCCATGGCCTTGTAGCGGGCGGCAAGCTTGCCGATGGTCGTGGTCTTTCCCACGCCATTCACTCCGACAACCATCACGACAAGAGGTTTCCTTGTCAGGTCGAACGGTTCTTTCGGCGAGTCCTCTCCGTCAACGTTCAGAAGCGTTCCGATCTCGTCCCGGAGCATGTCCACCAACTCGTCGAAGGACATGTACTTGTCCTTGCTGACCCTTTCCTCAAGGCTGTCAACGATCTTGAGCGTGGTGTCCACCCCCATGTCCGACGCGACAAGAGCCTCCTCGATCGCGTCGAGAACGCTGTCATCCACCTTGGACTTACCGATTATCGACCTTGAAAGCCTCTGGAAGAAGCCCTCTTTCGTCTTCTTGACTCCTCTGTCAAACAGTCCCATAACGTTATCATTTGTAAACTTACAAATTTAGTGAAAACCGAGCGCAATGTGAAATTTATTTCAACATTACATCATCGAATAGACTTCGGTCGCCTCGGTCGCTGAGCCTGTCGAAGCGCCGAAGCGGCATAATACCTAATAAGGTCACTTCGACAAGCTCAGTGACCGGGAAAAGGTTACTGTCTAATAAGGTCGCTTCGACAAGCTCAGTGACCGAGCAAAAAAAAAGCGCAGGCGGAATCCGTCTGCGCTTTCACTATCATATTCACAAATTTACTTCTTTGTGTCGAAGAATTCCTTCGTCTTATCAGCCTCAACGAGAAGCTCAGTGAAGATGTAAGCTCCGGTCTTTGGTGACTTGTCCATACGGATGCACTTCACCATGCTCTTTGCGCCAGCTTTGGCGGCGAATGTAGCGACTGCTTTCTTTGCCATAGTCTATATCTCCAAAATTACTTGATTTCACGATGAACAGTCACCTTGTGGAGGTAAGGATTGTACTTCTTACGCTCGATACGCTCAGGAGTGTTCTTCTTGTTCTTGGTTGTGATGTACCTTGAGATTCCCGGCACACCGCTTGCTTTCTGCTCAGTGCATTCGAGGATGACCTGCACCCTGTTTCCTTTTGCTTTCTTTG
>CAVKYA010000385.1:0-2513 GCA_963660255.1 Bacteroidaceae bacterium
GGGTAGAGGGCGAAGGCGACCTTCATCTCACCGCTGTCAACCCTGCGCTTCAGCTCGCCGAGACCTCTGATTCCGCCCACGAAATCGATTCTCTTGTCGGTGCGCAGATCCTTGATCCCGAGAACTTTGTCGAGCACGAGGTTCGAGAGGATTGTCACGTCCAGAACTCCGATCGGATCCTTGTCGTCATACCTTCCAGGAAGAGCCTCCAGAGAGTACCACTTTCCGTCAAGGTACATCGAGAAGTTGTGCAGATGGTCAGGACTGTAGATCTCATCACCTATCTCACGAACCGTGAAGTTCTCCTCAAGGGCGGCGATGAACTGCTCTTTGGAAAGACCGTTGAGATCTTTTACGACACGGTTGTAGTCAAGGATTTTCAGCTGGCTCTCCGGGAAGCACACTGCCATAAAGAAGTTGTACTCCTCGTCACCGGTGTGATTCGGGTTCTGAGCCCTTTTCTCGGCTCCGACACGGGCTGCCGCCGCTGTACGGTGATGACCGTCAGCTACATAGAAAGCGTCCACGTCATTGTTGAACAACCTTGTGATCTGATCGATGGTCTTGTCATCGTCTATCACCCAGAACTTGTGGCCGAATTTGTTCTCGTCGATGAAATCGTACTCCGGAGCCTTCTTGACAGTCTGGGCGACGATCTCATTCAGGACGTGGTTGTCCTTGTAGGCGAAGAACACCGGCTCGATGTTGGCGTTCTGGATGCGGACGTGAACCATTCTGTCATCCTCCTTGTCCTTGCGGGTGAGCTCGTGCTTCTTGATCTTGCCGGAAGCATAGTCATCGGTGTGGGCGCAGAGGACGAGTCCGTACTGGGTACGACCCTCCATCGTCTGGGCATAGACATAGTAGCACTCCTTAGGGTCACGCTTGAGCCAACCCTTAGCCTGCCACTCCTTGAAATTCATCACGGCCTCGTCATAGACTTTCGGGTCGTGATCCTCAAGGATAGGATTGAAGTCGATCTCCGGCTTGGTGATGTGGAGGAGGGATTTCTCTCCGGCCATCTCCTTGGCCTCTTCGGAGTTCAGCACGTCATAAGGCGGCGCTGCCACCTCTGTCACAATATCTTTCGGCGGCCTGATCGCCGCGAACGGTTTTACTCTTACCATAATATTTTTTGAAAAATTGTTGAATGAATATGCCAACGTCCCTTGGTGATCCACCTTCTGGTAGTCTAAACATCAAAGTTTGACCATATAATTCTTGGGGGCTCACTTTCAGGTGGCGTAAGATGGCGTTGAAAAAGGCGGCACCGGTGCGAAAGGCAGGGGTGCCGCCAGAATATTCATAAATTACTTGTTGACCTGGAAGCGTGTGTTGCCGGTGGCGAAGAAGTCCACGATCTGACGGGCGGCTGCGAGACCGGCGTTCATATTCGCCTCGGCGGTCTGGGCTCCCATCTTCTTAGGGGTTGCGAATATGCGCACGCCGAACTTCTCCTTCAGCGCGGCGTAGTTGTCCGGAGCCACGTCGGTGATGTACTTCAGATCGGTCCTTTCCTCAAGGGCTTTCTCCAGTCCGGCCTCGTCGATGACCTCCTTGCGGGCGGTGTTCACCAGACAGGCTCCCTTAGGCATCTTGGTGATCAGGTCGTAGCCGATCGAACCGATGGTCTGAGGGGTTGCAGGAATATGCACGGAAATGAAGTCGCACTCCGAATACATATGCTCAAGCGAGTCGGCAGGCTCCGCTCCGGCCTCACGGATCTTCTCCGCAGGGATGAACGGATCTATGGCCATAACGCTCATTCCGAGAGCCTCGGCCTTCTTCCCGACCAGACGGCCCACGTTGCCGAAGGCCTGGATGCCGACCTTCTTGCCCTGGATCTCAGATCCCGTGGCAGGGGTGAACTGGTTGCGGCACATATAAATCATCATAGCGATGGCAAGCTCGGCGACAGCGTTGGAGTTCTGTCCCGGAGTGTTCATCACGACCACGTTGTGAGCTGTCGCGGCGGCGAGATCCACATTGTCATAACCGGCTCCGGCGCGGACAACGATCTTCAACTGTTTGGCCGCGTCAAGCACCTCGGCGGTCACTTTGTCAGAACGGATGATGATGGCGTCCACGTCAGCGACGGCGGCGATAAGCTCCGAAGCGTCAGCGTATCTCTCAAGAGCGGCGAACTCGTGTCCGGCTCCCGTTACAATCTCCTTGATCCCTGCGACGGCGGCCGCTGAGAAAGGCTTCTGTGTTGCGACTAATATCTTCATAACGAGCTATTTCTTAAGTTCCTCGAATTCCTTCATACAGTCAACAAGAGCCTGAACGTCCTCAACGGTGCAGGCGTTGTAGAGTGAAGCCCTGAAGCCACCAACTGAGCGGTGCCCCTTGATGCCGATCATTCCGCGCTCCTTGGCGAACGCAAGGAACTCATCCTGAAGAGCCTCGTAGCCCGGAGCCATCACGAAGCATACATTCATCAGCGAGCGGTCTTCCTTCGCGGCGGTGCCGACAAACAGAGGGTTGCGGTCGATCTCTGAATATAGCAGGTC
>CAVKYA010000386.1:0-2510 GCA_963660255.1 Bacteroidaceae bacterium
CGCTTGCGAACAGGGTGCTCTTTGTGTCGTTCCTCACGCCCTGAGGGCCGTCGGCGAGCCTGATCTCAGGGATGCCGAGCCACTCGATCGGGCGGAGATGGAATCCGTCCTTGTAGCCGGAGATATAGTCGATTTTCTCCTGGAGGGTCATCTTGCCGACAAGTTCGGCTGCCCTGTCCTTGCATTCTTTTGTAATCTCTTGAGCATCAACTGCTATTGTGATGCAAGCCAATGCGATGAGCGCAAGTGCTTTTTTCATATTCCTGAAATAATTTGAGTTTTCTTCCTATAGTGTCGCGTCATAAAAGTAGCCTTTGTATCCTGGTATGAAAAATGAAAACAACGTCCTAATCCGCCGGTATATCTTACAAAATTAAGATATTTCCGCAACAAATGGTTATTTTTGTTGTCTGAATATTTTTAAGTAGGCGGCAAGAAATAAGTTGCCGCGGATTAAGAAGCTGTTTTGATTTGTTTGAAATGTTCTTTGAGGTGAAAAAATCTTCATCTTCTTCCCGCTTCTTCAGTCAGATAGTACCACTATCTTCCTTGGAAGAAGCGGTCGAACCTGAAGTTTTTCACTCTCAAATTTTCGAACAAACAAATCAAAACAGCTTCTAAGCAAAGATTTTTTAACGGTTACTTAATATGCCAAGTTACCTCCAGATAGAGAACATCTCCAAGTCGTACGGCCCGAAGGTCTTGTTCGAGCACATCGGCTTCAACATCAACGAAGGCGACAAGATTGCCCTCATCGCCCCGAATGGCACCGGCAAGACCAGCCTCCTGCGCATCTTGGCCGGCAAGGACAGTTCAGACTCCGGCGGCAAGGTGATATTCCTCAAGGACATCCGCATCGCCTTCCTGGAGCAGGAGTATGAATATGACCCCGAATCCACCGTGTGGGATCAGATAATGCGCGACAGCGAGCCGTGGACGAAGAACCTTGACCCGGAGCATCTTGCTGAATATGAGCAGCGTGTCCGCCGTCTCCTGACCTCGTTCGGGATGTCTGAATATGACCGTAAGATGAAGGTGCTTTCCGGCGGTGAGGTCAAGCGCGCGGCCATCATCGTGATGCTCGCCAGCGAGGCGGACTTCTTTGTGATGGACGAGCCGACGAACCATCTGGACATCGACGGCATCGAGTTTCTGGAGAACTATCTGTCCCACGCCCGTTGCACCCTTCTGATGGTGACCCATGACCGTTATTTTCTGGATTCCGTGGCGAACACCGTGATGGAGATGGACCACGGTGCCGTCTATATTTATAAAGGCAACTATCAGAACTATCTGGAAAAGAGGCAGGAACGCATCGAGAATTATAATGCGGAAACGGATAAGATAAAGAATCTCCTGCGCCGTGAGTTGGAATGGATGCACGCCAGCCCGTGCGCCAGGACCGGCAAGGCCAAGTACCGCAAGAATGCTTTTTACGAGCTCAAGGACAGGGCTGAACAGGTTTACCGGACCAATAATGTCAGCCTTGCCGAGATGGGACCAGCCTCAAGACTTGGAACCAAGATCATCAACTGCAAGGATGTCAGTTTCTATTACGGCGGGGACTGCTACCTGAGTCATTTCACCTACAATTTCCAGCGTTACGAGAAGGTCGGAATCGTTGGAAAGAACGGCGTCGGCAAGACCACTTTCATCAATCTTCTGATCGGGAATATGGAGTCGTCCGATTCCGGCACTTCGGAGGTTGGTGAGCTTAGCCGAACCACGGTTGGTGAGTTCAGTCGAACCACCGGCGTGATCGAGAGAGGAGAGTCCCTCAAGATCGGCTACTACCGCCAGAGCGGAATGCAATTCGATGAGAATCAGACCGTTCTGGAGACCGTGAACGACACTCATTTGCTAAGCCAGTTCCTCTTTCCGCACGATATGCTGAACAACCGCATTAGCAAACTTTCCGGTGGAGAAAAACGCCGACTCTACCTGTTGACCATCCTGATGAAACAGCCGAACCTGCTGATAATGGACGAGCCGACGAACGATCTGGACATCGTGACCATTAATATTCTTGAAGAGTATCTGAAGGAGTTCAAAGGCACCTTGATCCTTGTCTCCCACGACCGCCATTTCCTCGATCGCCTTGTTGACCATCTTTTCGTGTTCTGTGGCGAAGGTGAGGTCAAGGACTTCATCGGCAGCTACAGCCAGTACCGTGAGTTCATCAAGGACTACGAGGCAGAGAAACGCGCCAAGGCCCGTGAGGAAGAACGAGCCTCCAAGGCTTCTTCTTCCGCCTCGCTTTCGGCCTCTGTTTCCGGTACCAGTTCCGGACAGTCCTCTGCCAAGGCATCCCGTCCCGATGCCCCTCGCAAGCTGAGTTACAAGGAACAGCGTGAGCTTGAGCAGCTTGAGAAAGACATCGAATCCCTCACCGCCGAAAAGTCAGACCTTGAGTCCAAGATGAACGGCGGCCTCACCGACCCCGCCGAACTCCAGAAAGTCACCACCCGCTTCGCCGAAGTCTCCTCGGAACTCGACACCAAGGAAACCCG
>CAVKYA010000387.1:0-2502 GCA_963660255.1 Bacteroidaceae bacterium
CCTTGGGATTCATTGTGAATATGCCGGGATCACGCAATGTGATGAAGTCCGACAGAGATCACAATGTCACCACGCAGACGCTTGGCGACAAGGAACTTGAGTGTGCCGAGTCCGCTACATTGAATAAGGACAGGAGCCGCCAGACAAATGGCAACTTGAACTTCACCCACATATTCAATGAGACAACGAACTCCGAGATCACATTCAATCTGGACTATTACCACAATGCCGACTGGACAGGCAACGACCAGAAGACTTTCACAAGGACTATGGATGGTTCGGAGTGGATCCCTTCCACAAGGAACATCGACTCGGACAACAAGGTGAATATCTGGTCCGCTAAGGCTGACTACGAGGCTACCGTGTTCAATTTCGCAAGATTGGAGGCCGGAGCCAAGTGGGCTCTTTCCAAGACTGACAACACGACTTTGAGGACTGAGGTCGGGCCGTCGGCGGAGGATGCTGAGACCCGTTTCAAGTACCGTGAGAACATCGGTGCGGCCTACCTTTCCCTTGCCGCGCAGTTCGGCCCTAAGTGGACCGCCAAGGCCGGATTGAGAGGTGAATATACAAACTCGTTCGGGGATTGGATCTCGGTTGGAGACGAGAGCAGGCGCAGTTACTTCGACCTGTTCCCGACAGCTTTCGTGGGCTTCAATCCGTCAGCCAACCTTAGGTTCGCGCTGTCCTACACAAGGAGAATCCAGCGTCCTAACTATATGGCTCTCAATCCTGTCGAGAACTACATCGACGCTCACACCTACACTGTCGGAGATCCGGATCTGCGCCCGGCATATTCAGACCAGGCTTCGCTGAGCGCCGGTTTCGGCCAGCACTTCTCACTTTCCGCATCGTTCAGCCACACGGGAGGAATGTTCTCTCAGCTTCCCGAACTCAAGGAGAACGGAGACCAACTCCTGATCTGGACGAACTATGGCAGGCAGAATATGGGCGCGCTGACCTTCAATGTGACGGAACTTCCTTTGGCCAAGTGGCTTGCGTGGACATTCAGCACCACGGGGCTATATTCGGACGCCAAGACTTCCGGCTTGGAAAGGAACAAGACTTTCACCCTTTCCTGCTATACCTGCTTCACCTTCAACCTTCCGAAAGACTGGAAGGTGCAGCTGGACGGCTTCTACCGCTCGCCTATGGCATACGGCTACTTCAGACTGCACGGCCTCTATTCTACGAATATAGGTGTGAAGAAGACGATGCTTGACAACCGCCTTATCCTGTCCCTCAACTTGGACGATGTTCTTCGTAGCTCCTGCACGAATCTGGATTGTCTCGGACTCAACAGCACCGCTCTCGGTGACGTGAACAGTTCGGTCATAAGACAGAAATATTATGCCCAGATCGCCCACGTAGGACTTACCTGGCGTTTCGGCAAGGCTCAGCAGACCCGCGCCCGCAAGGTCGGCAGCATCGACGAAGCCTCCCGAATCGGCGGCGGCAAAGGCTTTGGCGGGAAATAATATGAGATGTTTTTTTAGAATATTAAGGTAAATATCAAAATTTACCGTATTTTTGTAAAAAAAAAGAATACGGTGACAATAGAAAAGAACATATTCGATAGAGGAGGAAGTGTTCGAACAAAAGAATTGTTGGAAGATTCTCCTAACCCATACTACGGAATCAGGAAAGCAATCGCAAATGGAAGTGTCGCCAGAATCAAGAAAGGTGTATATATGCTGACGGATGAACTGGCTGACACTATGATAGATGTCGAGACAATCATTCCAGGAGGAGTACTGTGCTTATTTTCCGCTTGGTCGTATCATAGGCTCAGTACTCAGATTCCTACAGCCTTTTATGTGGCGATTGACACTCATCGGCGTGTGGTAGTCCCAGACTATCCATCGTTTACCCTTTGTTATTGGCTTAAGAAATATTGTGAACTAGGCTCAGTGAGGACAGAAATCTCAGGACATAGTGTTCTCATCACTGACCTTGAGAAATCGGTGTGTGATGCTGTCAAGTTCCGTAACAAAATAGGAATCGACGTGTGTGCCGAGATCTTTCACAACTATCTGGCTAAGCCAGAGAAAAACATTTCCAAACTTTTCGAATATGCTGGTCAGATGCGGATCAGGAACACGCTGAAAACTTACCTCCAAATGTGGCGATAGAATGAAGAACGTAAAGAATTATGGAGTCTCGGTAAGGGATAAACTTTTGAAACTTGCTTCAGAGAAAGCGACTTATCAACAGATTCTCATCCGTTATATGCACGAGAGACTGTTGTATAGAATGTCAATAAGCAAGTATAAAAGCAATTTTTACCTTAAAGGTGGCGCTTTGCTGTTTGTTTATGAGCGGTTTTTGGCACGCCCTACAACAGATATAGATTTTCTAGGGAGTAACATAAGCCGTGACAAGGAAAACATAAAAAAGGTATTTACGGAAATCCTTTCAATACCATATCTGAAAGATGGCGTAGTCTTCGACATTGACCAAGAAATGATACGAGTGGAAGACATAACTCTTGATCGTGAATAT
>CAVKYA010000388.1:0-2492 GCA_963660255.1 Bacteroidaceae bacterium
TCCTTGTAGTTATAGCCCTTGGCAAGCTGGTCGTACGGAGCCATCGCCGCAAGCTCGTCCGTCTGGTAAATGTCGATGGCCTTGTAGCCATAAAACCTGTAGAGAGGCTCCCCCTCGGCCAGTCCTCCGAAATAAGTGCCGTCTCCGTTCGAGTACATAGGATAGGACGATGTCCCCGTGCGGTTCTTGTCCATTCCGTTGTCCGGCAGCTTCACCACGACATTCCTGTTGTAGGAGACAACAAACTTGGTCTCCCAGCCGAAATTCTTCCTGTCAATGTTCTTTGTGGTCAACTCAAACTCGTACCCCCAGAACCTTACGACTCCCAGATTGGTGGTCACAGAACCATAGCCCGAGGTGTTTGGCAGATTCATTGAATATAACAGGTCCTGGGTGCGCTTATCATAGTAGTCAGCCGTGATGTAGATCCTGTTGTCCAGAAGCCCCACCTCGAATCCGAGGTCCAACTGCTTGGTAGTCTCCCATTTAAGATTGGAGTTCGGCATCACGTTGCCCCTGATGGCGGAGTTGCCGTTGTACGTCTGGGATGTCACCGCGTAACTTCCCGTGGCGGCGTTCACCCCGACATTGTTGTTGCCCGTGAGACCGTAGCTTGAACGGATTTTCAGGTAACTTACCGGCCTGACAGACTTCATCCACGGCTCCTCCGAGATCACCCAACCGGCTGACGCCCCGGGAAAGAAACCCCATCTGTTCGGAGTCATGAACTTTGACGAGCCGTCATACCTTGCGACAAGCGTGAGGAGATACTTGTTCCTGTACGCATAGTTGGCACGGCCGAAAAAGCCCATCTGCGCCACCTTGGTCTCGGATGAAGTGGCAGTGGTCTCGGCGGACGAGGCCAATGTCGGCAGCTTGTCGCTGGTGCTGCCCGTTCCGTAGCCGCTCAGGTAATAATAATTCTCATTCTGATAGGAATATCCCAACATGACATTCATCTCGTGCGCCCCCGCGAATGTATGCTTGTACTGCGTGAACGCGTCCGCCTTGATCCGCTCCGTAGTGTTGATTCCGGCGTAGGAAGGCCGGTTGGAAGCGTCGTAATTAGCCCTGATGAAAGTCGTGTTCTTGTTGCTCATGTCGAAATACGAAGCCCCCAGATTGGCTGTCCAGCCCGGCAGTATCTCCCATTTGAGCTCGCCGCTTCCCGTAAGGTTCTTCCTGATCGTGGAGTTGTCCCTGTAATGGTTGTAGAATATAGGAGTCTCGGAGGCCTCGTTGTAGCCAGGCACCGGAGTTCCGTCCTCGTAATAGACCATCTGGACCGGCGTCGCGGAGAGAGCCCTTGAGATGGCGTTCCTCTGGCTGGCGTAGGAATCCTGAGTGGTGTACTGGTAGCCCACGTTGAACGTGGCGGTGAGGTTCTTCGTGATCTTCGCCTCGATGTTGCTCTTCGCGCTGATCTTTGAATATCCCGTACCGAGACCGATTCCTTCGTCATCCAGATAGCCAAGGCTGAAATTGTACCTGACGCTCTTTCCTCCGCCATCCACTCCGACATAATAATTCTGCCACATGGAAGGCCTGAAAAGCAGACTCTGCCAGTCTGTGTCACAGAACATCAATGTCTTGCTCGGATCCAGCGGGTCGGCCATTGTCTTCCATCCCTTTGGCAGGACATCACCTTCATTGTAATACCGTGTGGAATAGATGCTCTTGCCCGTGTTGCCGGAGGATGTCGAATGACCGGATGTCACGTTCCACGACGGTGACGGCGAGATCTGCACGGCCGGACGCAGGATGCTCAGATATTCCTCGGCATTGAGGAAATCGCGCTCCGTCTCCGGTTCCTGATAGGCCAGAGTGGCCTCGAATGTTATCCTCGGAGCCTTCTCATAGCCGCCCTTCCTCGTGGTGACGAGTATGACTCCGTTGGAGCCTCTCGCTCCATAGACCGCCGCCGAGGCCGCGTCCTTGAGCACGTCAATGGAGGCGATGTCATTCGGATTGATCTCGTCCATAGCCCTCTCGACCCCGTCCACAAGCACGAGTGGCTCGTTGGAGTTGTTGATGGAGGAGCCTCCGCGAATCTTCATCGAGAAGCCACCGCCAGGGGTGTTGTTCGTCTGGATGAGGTGAAGGCCGGAGATTCTTCCCTTCAAGGCTTCCTGCGCCGAGGTGACCGTCTTGTCGGCAAGCTCGTCACCGCTCAGTTTCGCGATGGAGGAAGTGATCGACCTTCTGGAGAACTCTCCGTAGCCGACAACCACAGACTCGTCGAGATTGATCGCGGCCTCCTTGAGCACGACGGTAAGAACGTCCTTCACCGAACCGGCTATTCCGACCTCGACAGTGGTGTAGCCGATACTGTTGAAAACCAAGGTCTTGTCAGAGTTGGCCACCTCGATCTTGAACAGTCCGTCAATGTCAGCGACAGTACCCTTGCCGCTTTCCTTGGCGATCACCGCAGCCCCGATAACCGGCTGTCCGGACTCGTCAAGAATCTTTCCGGAGATTGTCCTCACCTGGGC
>CAVKYA010000389.1:0-2492 GCA_963660255.1 Bacteroidaceae bacterium
GGCTGCCGCCGTGGCCATCTTCGCTTTCGGATGCTCCAAGGCTCCGGCTTCAATCAAGGAACTGCCATCAAGGTTCGCGCGGATGGACAGCGTCAATATTCATTACAAAGAATGTGGAAGCGGTGAGAATGCCGTGGTGTTCGTCCATGGGTTCGGGTGCGACATGAACTCTTGGGAAAGGCAGTATGAAGGGCTGAAAGGGGGCAAAGGACTCAGGATGATATTCATTGATCTGCCTGGCTTCGGTGGAAGCGACAAGCCGCGGGTGGAATATACCTTGCAGTTTTTTGCTGATGCTGTGAATGCGGTGATGGCTGCGGAGAGGGTTGATTCGGCTGTTTTTGTGGGACATAGCCTCGGCACTCCGGTCTGCCGTCAGGTGCTTTTGACGGGCGGGAAAGGCGCGCTCTGCGACATCGACGGAGTGTACTGCTTCTACAGCGAGCCCGTCAGTCCTGAATATGAAGCCGCGATCCAAGCGTTCGCGGACAGTTTCACAGGGGACGGTTGCCGCGCGAACATCGAGGGCTTCGTTACCTCGCTCGCCGGCCCCGACACCCCCGCCGCCATCACTGAATATGCCATGTCCACCATGCCTTTGACTCCTGAATATGTCGCCTCAAGCACCATGCGTAACCTTGTGGAGCGGAAATGGTGGACGGGCGAGCCGATTAAGGTTCAGGCAAAGATCATCTGCACCCAAAACAGCGGTCTCGATCCGGACAACAAAGAGAAGATGGCGGCTCTGTACCCTCGGATGGACTACACCGAGCTGACGACCTGCGGCCATTTTATCCAGATGGAGCGGCCGGAATTGGTGAACGAGCAGATTTTGGATTTGGGTCGCTGAGCCTGCCGAAGCGATCAAAGCGGTCACTTCGACAGGCTCAGTGACCGGTGGAAAGTGTAAAGTTTCTTTACAGTGGGTGTTAAATTTCTTTACACTTCCTAAAATCTCTAAAACAGCTAAAATACTAATAGTTAATTAATTAAATATTTTGGCACGCCTAATGCTTGTGACTTTTACCGAAAAGATAAAAGGAACATGAAAAAGACAATATTCATAACAATCGCGATGATGGCCGCGGCTCCGCTTTTCGCGCAGGAGTCGCTTCCGAACCCGATGACGCTGAAGGATTGTATGGAGTATGCGATCAGCAACAGCACTAAGGTGAGGATCCAGCAAGCATCGAACGGTGACTCGCGGCTTGCCAGAAGGGATGCCATCTTCGATGCGTTCACCCCAGAGATCAGCGGAAGCAGTTCGGCTTACTACAACTTCGGACGTGCGGTTGACCCTAAGACCAACACCTACGTCACCACGACATCGTTCCACAACAGTTACGGCGTCAGCGCGGGCATAGCACTCTTCAACGGATTCAAGGCCGTGAACAACTTGAAAATTTCCAGGACTTCGATTGCTCTGGGTAACTCTCAGGAAGACCAGATCGAGGCCGACATCTGTCTCGCCACGATGGAAGCCTATTGCAATGTGCTCTACTACAGTCAGCTGGCCGACATCTATAAGTCTCAGGTAGAGGTGGCCGAGGAGTCCCTTGCGAAAGCCCGCCGCCAGGAGGAACTCGGACAGAAAGGCCACGCGGATGTGGTCGAGATGGATTCCAACCTCGCTGACAAGCAGTACCAACTCGTTGAGGCAAACAACAAACTCAATGACGCTAAGATTACCCTTGAGGATGTGATGTTCTGGTCTGAGGATCACGAACTTGTCATCGACACGGAACTTCCGTCAACCCTTGATGGCGAAAGGATGCTGACCGATTCCCTGGCGATGGAGGATATGGTTGACTTCGCGCAGGCGAATAATCCGTCCGCACGGGTGGCCCGCTATAACCTCCTGAACGCCAAGCGTGAACTCAGCACCGCCAGATGGCAGCTTCTTCCTTCGCTCAGCGCCTATGCCGGTTGGTCCACGACCTACTTCACCTATCCGGGAAGCGACGCTGCATCCGATCCATTCCGCACGCAGTTCAAGAACAATGGTGGTGAATATGTCCAGCTGTCCCTGAATATTCCGATCTTCTCGGGACTCCAGCGCCACAGCAACATCGCGAGAAAGAAGAACGCCGTCGCCAAGGCTACAGCCGAGTATGACCAGAAGATGAGAGACATCTCAGCCGAGGTGCGCAGGGCCGTCCAAGATCGTGACGGAGCGTCCGCCGCCTACATCCAGGCGCAGAGGAAATCCGATGTGCAGGAGGAAGCATATTCATTGAATATGAAAAAGTTGGAGCAGGGACTTATCTCTCCGATAGAGTTCCAGACCGCCTCGAACAACTACCTTGAGGCGAACGCCCAGCGGCTCAATTCGCTGCTGACCTACTTCATCAAGCGCAGCGTGGTAAACTACTACAACGGAGTGGATTACATCAATCAATAAGCAAGGTGACGGTTGCTTCGACAGGCTCCGCAACCGCTGAAGCGCAGACATATTGAATAACGGCCACAGGACCTTCGGTCCCTGAGCCTGT
>CAVKYA010000390.1:0-2492 GCA_963660255.1 Bacteroidaceae bacterium
GCCAAGTCACTTCCGTTCGGAGCCGTTTACGACTACTTCAACCTCAAGAACGGCGTTCCTGTAGGCCAGGACTTCATCGCCGCCGTGGAGAAGTACGAGGCTGACGTCACCTCCAAGAGATAATATTAACTGAATATCCTACTGTAGAGCCTGTCTTGACAACAGGCTCTATTTTTTTATGCCGCTTCGACAGGCTCAGCGACCGGAACGAGACAAACTCAGCGGCCGGAATGAGACAAACTCAGCGGCCGGAATGAACGGTCACTGAGCCTGTCGAAGTGACTTTACACCAAATACCTTACTTGATGCTGATGAAAGTGAGAAGAATCACCGGAAGATAGTCTTTCAGACTAGCCTGAAGAGCCTTGCGGACAAAGCGGATGTTGTTGTCAACCTTATCTTCGGAAATATTCAGCAATTCGGCAACCTCTTTGTATTTCAGGCCTTCAATGTTGCTGAGCAGGAACGAGCGGCGCTTTTCCTCCGGCAGACCATCAAGACATTTCTGGAATATGGCGATGATCTCGTCGGTGAACACGTCTGACAGGTCATTCTCCTCAACCAGACGGTAATAGACCGGATTCTCCTCCCTGTCGAACATCGAGTCTTTCAACTCATTTTTGAAAGCCGAGGACTTCATCTTGTCCAGGCAGGCATTGCGCACCGACCTGAACATATAACCTACGGCATTGTCCAAGGCCACCCTGTCGCGGGACATCCACAGACGGACAAAACAGTCCGCCACAATGTCTTTCGCGGTTTCAGAATCCTTCAGGAAATAACAGGCGAACTCCTCGAAGATCTTCTGGTTACTCTTGTAAAGGTCTTCGAACAGTGTCATCGTCTGTCTGTCCACGGTCTGCATACGGACACAAACTTACACAAAAATCAGCGATTTTTACAGCCGGGACAGAAGAAACAATATGTTTTCAGAGGAAATGCGGCGGAATATTCATAAAATTTCCCGAAAAACGGCAGAACGGGAATATTCCTGAAAAAACTCAAAATATTTTTACGGAAACGCACGGCTCGATCGTAGTATTAACAAAGGGCGGAATGAATATGCCCGATGCAAACCACATAATAACATAAGTCAAATTGAGTCAGGAATATGATAACGATCGATGACACATTGCTTTACAAGTTCGTCGCAAGGGAAACGGACGAGGTGGAGAACGCCGCCGTCAACAAATGGGCGGAGGACAAGGAAAACTATGACCATCTGAGCAAGATCTACAAAGTCTATATGCTCTCACGTTTTGCCCTTGGCAGCAAGACGGCCGAGAGCGTCCGTGAGGAAAGAGCCGCGAAAGAACTCCGGGAAAAGAGAAGAAGGATATTCCTGCGCACGGTAAGCGGAGTCGCCGCGGCGTTGCTGCTGGGCGTGTTCTTCCTGTCAGGAGGCTACCTTATGAAAAGACACGATGACAGGATGATCGCCGAAGCCGAGAACATCATCTCCGTACCTGCCGGGAACAAGATGGAGATCACACTGTCAGACGGGACGAAAGTGCTGCTGAGCCCTTGCTCCGAACTCCGTTACCCTGTGATATTCAAAGGAAAGGAAAGAAAAGTCAGCCTTTCCGGAAAGGCTTATTTCAGTGTCACACACGATGAGAGGCAGCCGTTTGTCGTGAGCACGTTCGCCTCTGATGTGGTCGTGCTGGGCACCAAGTTCAATGTCAAGGCCGACGAGGAAAGACAGGCGTTCAGAGTGGCTCTTGTCGAGGGATCCGTCAAGGTGTGCGGCCACGGGGAGGGCTCAAAGGAAATGCTGATGCGTCCCGGCGAGACGGTTGTGCTGAAAGACGGCACGCTCACCCTCGGCGGTGCCAATGTAGGCTCTGAGACAAGCTGGACACAGGGCATCCTGAACCTCAACGGAATGGATTTCGAGGAACTTATGAGAGAAATCGAGAAAGTCTATGATGTCAGGATCAGACTGGAGTGCGTGAATATTCCTGTCCTGCGCTACACAACCGGTGAACTGAGGATCAGCGACGGCATCGACACCGCGTTGCGTAACCTCCAGAACTTCGCCGACTTCACATATTCAAAGGACTACAAGACGGGAACCATCGTCATAAGGTGACATTTGCCATCAGCAATGCCACAAGGCTTTTGGCCACTGATTATTAAAACATTTTAACCAATCAAAATATTCAATTTTATGTATCAAAACAGCATTCTGCAAAAGGTTTGCGGCATTGCCTGTTCTTTGATTCTCATCCTTGCCTCAGCGGTCGGCATCGACGCCAGGCCGCAGGAAGAGGACATCCGGCTCAACCTTGAGCTGAAGAATGTCACTCTTCAGAAGGTGATGGACGAGATCAAAGGGCAGTCCCCGTACCTGTTCTTCACAAGTCAGGTCGATCTGACCAGGACGGTCAGCGTCTCCGTGAAGAACGAGAGGATCGGCAATGTGTGCAGACAGGTTTTCACCCCGCTCGGGATCGACTACAAGATCAACGGGCACTACATCTACCTCTCCG
>CAVKYA010000391.1:0-2463 GCA_963660255.1 Bacteroidaceae bacterium
CAATCCGATAAGTATCATCGACCCTAACGGGATGGACATCTGGACAATGGATGAATATGGAAATGTGGTATGGAAAAAGGAGAGTGATGACCACCGGCTTTATTATGTAAATAAAGATGGTACTTGGTCGGAGGATTACGTCTCCGTCTCTGACCGAAGCATCCTTGACGATCTGACCAAAACAGAGACCAAGGTGGATGGTGGGGCGGAAGTAAGCAGTCATACCTCCAAGACAGGAATCAATGACATATTCAAGGTGTTCAAATTCGCGGCGGACAAAACAAAAGTCGAATGGACTGTCCACCGTAACGGTGACACCTACATCATTGGAACGGGACATAATTCATTGTATAATCTTGATGATTTGTCAATTTGGGAAGGAAACTTTGCTCGAATCCTGCATCGATTTGGTGTATATTTTAAGAGAAATTGCATTGATTTCGTGAATATACAATATTGTCGTGAAGAATGACATAGAGACCGGCTATGCCAATGTCATCCCTATCTGGGCTTTCGGCCTTCTATATTGACCAGCTATTGCGGAATGGGAAATTTTTCATAAATTGGGACGCTGATTTGCAAAATATAAAAATGATTAATGAATATGAGAAAGTGTTTGACCATTCTGGTTTTACTGGTGTCCGTGGCTGCTTCGGCCAAGGATTTCAATGACATTCCTTCCGCTTGGAAATGGGTCGGGAAGAATGAGGTGGCGTTGACCTATGATTACTCTTTCACGGGGGCTAAGGACTTTTCTGTCAATGCTGTGACCGGAAAGGTTGCTGAGGGGATAAGCTATCCGGCGAAGTTTACGGACTTTCCGTTCAGGCCGGAAGGTTCTGTTAATCTGACATATTCACCGGACTCGACTAAGATGGCGTTCACGAGGGACAACAACCTTTGGGTGGTGGACATCGCGACTAAAGGGGAGACGCAGCTGACGTTCGACGGGTCGGACGTGATCCTTAACGGCTATTCTTCCTGGGTGTATTACGAGGAGATTTTGGGACGACCGACTCATTACTGCGCTTTCTGGTGGTCGCCGGATTCCAAGAAGATCGGATTCTATCGCTTTGACAATTCGGAGGTCCCGGTCTTCCCGATATATTCGCCTTTCGCGGAGGACGCTGACCGCTCGGGAATGGGGTTGACATATTCACAGAACGCTGGTGCGGCGGTGGCTTTGCCGAACGTGTCTCCGACAGGAGGCTCGGTTCGTATGACCCGCTACCCTAAGTGTGGTGACAACAATCCGAAAGTGAGGATCGGGATTGTGAATATTCAGAGTGGGGACACCGCTTGGGCGGATTTTGACGAGAACGACGACCAGTATTTCGGGACACCGTTCTGGGGAGCCGACAGCGAGGCTTTTTATATTCAGAGGGAGCCGAGGACGCAGAACACGCTCGACCTTTTCGCCGTGTCGCCGGTGGACGGTTCGAAGAAGCACATCTACCACGAAACCTACAAGACGTGGCTGGACTGGATTGACGGGATGCTGTTCGGACGGGATGGAATATATATGGTGCGCTCGTTTGAAACTGATTGGCAGCAAATATATTACCTGTCCTATGATGGCTCGGTTCTGAAGCGGCTGACGGATGGCGAGAACTGGAGGATGTCGCTTGTGGATGTTAAGGAAGGCAAGGCGGTCAAAGGGTTTGACGGTAGTTCTTCGGAGGTTCTATTCGTCGCGGAACGTGATTCCCGCGTGCGTAGTGGATTATATTCAGTCAGCAAAGGAGTTATAAGGAATATTTCTGATCCTTCGATGAATGTCGCTTCTGTCAAGGTCTCTCCGGATCAGAGGTACGCCATCGCTTCGGCAAGCAATTCCAGGACACCATCGCAGGTTTGGATCTATGATCTGAAGAAGACGGCGAAGTCTTTCAAGGTGGCTGATATGGCAGGGGAGGATTTTGATACCTCGAAGTTCGCTCTTCCTGAGCATATTACGATGACAACCAAGGACGGGTTCGTGCTTCCGGCGATGATCGTCTATCCTAAGGATTTTGATGCGGCTAAGAGATATCCGGTTCACGTGGACATCTATGGCGGTCCGGATTCCCCTCAGGTTAATGACAGGTTCCGCAGTCCGGCATATTACCAATGGTACGCCGAGAACGGAATCATTGAGGTTGTGGCTGATTGCCGTGCCTCCGGGCATAATGGCCGCAAGGGGTTGGATCAGATTTACAGGCGTTTGGACGAGCGTGAGGTGCTGGATTTTGTGGAGTGGGCTGAATATCTCAAGGCGCTTCCTTATGTGCAGGGTGACAAGATCGGTGTCGAGGGATTCTCGTTCGGCGGCACAATGACGGCTCTTCTGGTGATGAACCATCCGGACGCTTTCCACTATGGAATCGCAGGCGGAGGAGTCTATGACTGGGCGCTTTACGACACTCACTACACGGAAAGGTTTATGGACACTCCTGCCAACAATCCGGAGGGGTACGCTTCGAC
>CAVKYA010000392.1:0-2448 GCA_963660255.1 Bacteroidaceae bacterium
ACACTACACAGGCTCCGACAGGCGGACTCAAAGACACTTTGCCACCGGTTGTCAGAAGGGTTGTCCCCGCTGTGGGATCCGTTTCCGTGCCTATACACGGCACCAAGGTAGTGTTCACTTTCAATGAATATGTAGTTGTCAAGGACCCTAAGGGCATATTCCTCTCCCCTCCCCAGAAAAGAAGTCCGAAATATAAGATAAAGGGCAAGAGTGTGGTTGTCTATTTCGAGGAGGATCTCCAGCCGAACACAACCTACACTCTTGACTTGACCGGTGCCATCGCCGACAACAACGAAGGGAATATGTTCCCCGGCTTCACGACAGTTTTCTCTACGGGAACCGCGATAGACTCGATGTACATCACAGGAACGGTGCAGGATTGCAACACGCTTAAGCCACTCAAGGGGGCGACAGTGATGCTTTACAAGGACCACCGTGACTCGGCTGTGTTCCTTCAAAGGCCTGTCGCCGCCGTCAAAACCGATGACTGGGGGTATTTTGCGCTCAGGAATATTCAAGACACGCTTTTCCGCGTCTATGCTGTGGTTGACGGCAACGGGAACAACATCTATGACCCGGATGAGGACAGGATCGCCTTTCTGGACACACTTTTCCGTCCGGTCAATGTCGTGAATGACTCGGTGCCGGAACTGATGAAATACGATATGAAGGACACGACCGCTTGCCAGGCCAGAAAATCAGACATAAGGCTGAATGTGTTCAGGGAAAAGCCTTCGAAGCAGCTTTTGATGAACAAGGCAAGGACTGCGGACAGGGCGGCCTACGTCACTTTTATGGCACCTGGGGCCAGAATTGATTCCTTGTGGTTCCAAGGTTATCCGGCCAGCAAGGTGATCACTGAATTCAATATCGAGAAAGACAGTCTTCTCCTTTGGCTGAATGACCAGAGGGCGATGCCGGATTCACTTCATCTGTGTGTCAAATACTGGAAGACTGACACTTTGGGGACTTTGCAACCGGTGACAGAAAAAGTCAGTCTGGTTGATGAGAAGAAGCCGAAATCCCGTTCGGCCAGAAAAAAGATCGAGCATAAGGACACAATCTGTGCCTTGACCCTGAAGGCCGACCCGGAGACATTCGAACAGTACGGCATATCCCTGACATTCGACTTCCCTCCTATACTTGGAAGTTTCGACTCGTTGATATTCAAGTCAATAAATCCAAAACAGAAGGAACAGACCGAGAAATTCAGCATAACGCGGGATTCACTCAATCTCCGGAAATATGACATAACCCCGCAAGTCAAGATTCAGTCTGGCTATGAATATGTCTTCAAGGTTCCCCAGAGAACGTTCAAGGACATAAACGGGCACTGGAACGACAGCACCGAGGTGAAGGTGTCGCTGCCTAAGGATGACGCACTGAGTTCATTCACCTTGAACCTTACCGGGGTGAACGGGAACAGATACATCGTGGATCTTCTGGACGAGAGGCGAAGCTCGGTTCTTCGCAATTATATTGTTGACAAAGACTCGGCTCTTTTGTTCCCGTATTTGAAAAAAGGAAAGTATTCCATAAGGATAACCGAGGATCTGAACCGTAACGGAATTGTGGACACCGGCAACCTGCTTGCCCATAAACAACCGGAGAAGGTCAAGTTCCTGATGACTAAGGACAGTGACCTGTTCGAGATTCCGGAACGCAGCGAAATCAGCCAGGATCTTGATCTTGCCACATTCTTCAATCAATAGGAAAGAGATGAAGACAATGATGAAATATTTGCTGTCTGTTGCCTTGCTTATGCCTTGCGCCGTGGGGCTTGCCCAGAATCCATCGGATTCAACGACGGTTCCGGCAGCGGACACGTTGAAAGCTGATCTTTATTCGGACATATATCTGGACACTGTCAAGGTGAACAGAGTCTTTGAGCTCAACGACTACTCGATGATCGGAGTCGAGTATGGTGTCTCATTCAGCAGAATGAGTTTCAATCCGTCCCAGACGCAGACGAATCTGTTCTCGCCGAACACTTTCGGAATATTCTACACAAGGTATGGCAAGATGTTCAATTATCTGCCGTACTTCGGCTTCAAGGTTGGTTTACGCTACAGCCACGAGGGCTACAAGTTCAAGGAGAACAAAGACACAAAGACCACTTACAACATCGAAGGCGCGACGCAGGCGATTATGGATGTGGCCGAGGTACCGCTTATGGCGCATCTTCATATGGATGGACTTCACTACAAGATTATGGCTGATTTTGGAATATACGGCGGCTATAGACTGAATATCAAGCGGACCGGAGACAATGTGAGCGAGTCCATTGTCAATTCATTCCTTGACACAGACCGGCGTTTAGACTATGGAATATGCGGAGGAGTTGGTTTCGGCCTTGTCTTCGACCCTGTCGAGTTCCACATCAATGTTAATGTAAGGTATTCCTGGGGGACCATCTATGATCCGGACTATGTCAGCAAGGACTATTAC
>CAVKYA010000393.1:0-2443 GCA_963660255.1 Bacteroidaceae bacterium
TTGTCAGGAGCAGGGACAGGACCTCGTTCGTGGTGCTGCCCATAATGCGGCGCACGCCGATCTCCTTCTTGCGCTGCCGGATGAAGAACAGCGACATCCCGATGAAGCCGAGGATGGAGATGAGCACGGCCACACTTGTGAATATGCTCACGACCCTCATCGTGTTCTTTTCTTCCTCCAACGAGGCCTTGACCGTGCCGTCCACACTTAGCACTTTCCAGTCAAGATCCTCGGACGTGCCATCAACCTCTTTGATCAGATCGCGGAGTTTCTTCCAGGCGTCAGGGGAGCCGTCAGTCTTGACCATAAAGTTGGGATCCTTGATCTCATCCGTGTTCTTGACCGAGATGAGGAACGGCTGGTAAGGATCAAGGATGTTCGTCATATGGAAATTGGAGAATATTCCGGCGACCTGCGTCACGCCTTTATCGCCGCCCCAGGTTATTTCAGTATCTCCGTCCTTCAACCCAAGTTTTCCGGCAAGTTCCTCGTTGATGTATTTCACATCACCGGAAAGGTGGTTGTCCTTGACCAGATTGATTCCCATTATGTCGATGAACTCCTTGTCCCAAGTCGTGAGATAGACCAGGAGATTATTGTTTTCCTTGTCCGTGCGGGTGCTCATTGAACGATAGTTCCCGTCAAGGGAAGTACCTGAGAACGAGCCTATTCCTTGGATGAAAGGCTGGCTTTTCAGAGCGTTTCTCATAACCTCAGGGTTGTCGGAGCTGACACGGAAGATGTTCTCCGTGTTGTAGCCCAGCGGAGCCTTGACCAGATGGTCCATCTGGAGCAGGATTGTCAGAGTCGCCGTCATCATAGTCATAGTGATCACGTTCTGGAGGATTATGAATATCCTGCTGAGCACCATCTTGGAGTGATAGCGGAACGAACCTTTCACCACATTGATCGGCTTGTACTTGGACAGAGAGACGGTCGGCATTATTCCGGAGATGATTCCGGTCAGGACGATGAACAGAAGGCTGGCAGAGACTGTGGAGAAGTTGATGTCTTTGAGGATGTCGATCTTTCCTTTGAAGAGTACTGCCATCTTGTCCTCAAACAGAAGCGCCAGCGCCCCGCCGATAATGAATGAGATGAATACCATAAGGGTCGATTCCCCGATCAGCTCCAAGGATATTCCTAAACCATTGCTGCCGAGAAGTCTTCGGGTGGCCATTTCCTTTGCCCGGAAGCCGGTGTTGGCGACCGTGAGATTGATGTAGTTCGTGATGGCGAACAGAAGTATGGCCAGAACCACGGCCAGCAATATTCCTAAAAGGCTCTTGTCTCCGGTTTGAAGGCCCGCGCCAGTGTTTTCCGGTGCGAACATCAGGTCGTCGAGCGGGATGACAGTGGCCTTAGTCTTGCCGTAGAAGCCGAACATCGGAATGCTCTCAATGCAGTAGGAGGTCAGATCATCGAGCTTGTCATCGAGGCTCGCTCCCGGTCTCATCATCAGAAATGACATTGTCGAGCCTAACGGCCCGCTGGCCATCAGGTCGTTGCGGAGTCTGTAGCCGAGAAGCTGCGGGGCACGTTCGAAATTGGCGATGACCGCTGTCTCGTTCAGGAGAGCGGTTTTGTCAAGATCCTTGATGACCCCTGACACAGTGTAAACAAGCGAGCTGTCGTACGGATCTCCGTTCTCGTCACTTACGAAAACATACCGTGTCCCCTCGATTTGAAGCGGCTGGCCGAGAGCGTTGCCGTCCGGGAACAAAGCCTTGGCAAGCGATTCTGTTACAACGCATTTCTCCGGGCTGTCCAAGGCGGTCTCACGATCCCCCTCAATCATCTTGAAGTCAAAGAATCTGAAGAAATTGGATTCGGCGAGCATTATGTTTCCGGCGTTGTCTCCCTGTGCCTCCTCATAGACTTTGTCCTCGTGCTTGATCTTCCCGTTATGCATATGGATGCAGCAGACATCCTCTACCTCCGGGTACCTGTCCTTGAGCGAATGGGAGCAGTCCGGCCACGACATAAGCGTGTTATTGTTCTCAGTGCCAAGTACGTAGATTCTCTCGTGGTTCTTATGCCATTTGTCGATGCTGAGCTGCCGGTAGGTGTAGTCCCCGATCAGTATCACGAACATCAGCGAGAGCGCAAGTCCCACTACATTGATCACCGCGTAGAGCGGATTGTTCTTCAGGAATCTAAAGAAATATCTCATTGTCTCAAATCTTTTTTCTTGCAAGTCATCCTTGTACCATAGTCGTTTCGATAGGCTCAACGACCGATATGTTAGCGTTATACGCACGGTCGTTGAGCCTGTCGAAACGACTTTGGAAACGACCGTTCGCAAAAACCGTCATTTGCACAATCTATTATTATGCCAAAAGAATTAAGTAATTGTCATTCAAGAATATTCTTATTTTGTGAATATGCGGAAGTGTAAAGAAATTTAACACCCACTGTAAAGAAACTTTACACTTTCCACCGG
>CAVKYA010000394.1:0-2439 GCA_963660255.1 Bacteroidaceae bacterium
TAGAAGAGAATTTCCAGCAACTATGGAATATCGAATCCGCTGTCAGAGAGCCGTTTATGCCGTCAAGACAAATTTCTCGGACTCCACGGAGGCACACTGAATATAATGGCTCTGTCCTCGGCGGAGATTCAAGAATATATTCCTTGAAATCAGGATTGGCGACATCGAACAAGTTGATAAGACTGGATCCTAACGGAAAGGAAAAGAGAATCAGGTCCTTCGCCTCCTACACGAGCGATCTGTTCCTTGACTCTGAGGGTCAAAGAATATTCTGGAGTGAGTCCGTGGCAGAACGCAGATGGACTCTCGGGGGCAGTTCCCGGATTCGCTATGTAGATCTGCCAAAGCCGGGAAGAGTCCACAATCTGACCAAAAATGGACGGTATTTCAATCCGGCTCCGGCAACTGACGGAAAGGTCATCGCCGCTACTGAATATCCATACGCCGGTGGGTCGCGAATTGTCCTGCTGGATGTTGTTGACGGTTCCGTAAAAGAATCGTTCACCGCTCCAGATTCGATTCAGTTCACTGAATCGGCTTGGATCGGAGAGAGGTTGTTCGCGGCGGGGTTGTCGGAGAACGGAATGGGGGTATATGAGGTTACTGGTCAAGGTTCTGATGGGAAGGCTACATTGTGTCGATTACTTAAACCTCAGCCTGTTACGCTTTCGCATTTGCGAAATGTTCCGGCCCTTCGACAGGCTCAGGGACCGGAAGAAGAGCGGTCGCTGAGCCTGTCGAAGCGCCCGGTTTCAGAAGGCACACAGCTATCCTTCCTGTGCGACCGGACAGGAGTGACGGAGTTATATTCATTGGACGTGGCGAGCCTGACGCTGCGGCAGCTGACATCGACACGCTACGGAATCAGTTCACCGGTGTTCAGGGCCGACACGCTGTACTACAGTTCACTGGCGGCATCGGACAGGCCCGATGACTACAAGCAAGGCCGGATGATGTATGCCACGGCGGTAAGCGACCTGCCGGTTACCCAAGTCCGCTACGAGGATATTCATAAATACCCTGTCGCCGAAGCACTCACCGCTCAGGAAACCGCCCTTGGCGACTCGATTGCCGTTGCGGCTGAGGTGAACTTCTTGCGGCCGGAAAGATATTCAAAGATCAGGTTCCCGCATATTCATTCGTGGGCTCCGATCTACTTCAACTACGACAACATCGAGTCAGTCAGCGGCGACGATTACTACAAGACCGCCTCGCTCGGTGCGACGGCCTTGTTCCAGAACCTGCTCAGCACCGGCTATGGGATGGTCGGCTACGGAGCGCACGAGGATCCGTACAAGGCTGGCAAATGGAGACATTCCGGGCATCTCAAGTACATATTCACAGGACTTTACCCTGTGTTTGAGCTCTCCGCCGACTTCAACGACAGGGCAGGTCTTGACATTCAGAAAATTCAGGTCACGAAGGGTAAGATGTACAGGCTTTACAACAAAGGCACACTGACTGGCAGACCATATTTTGAAGGAGGACTGAAAGTCTATATTCCGTTCAATTTCTCGTCGGGAGGCATCAGCCGGGGACTGATTCCGCAGGTAAAGTACAAGTTCACCAACGACAGGTATAACGACCAGATACTGTTCCAGCACATAGTGGAAAAAGACGGCAAGGATGTAACCGAGACTTACAGCACGATGGGCGAAAGCCACATCTCACCGCTTCAGACTCTGGACGCATCACTGAGAGGCTACGTTATGAGGCAGAAAGCCCCGTCACAGGTCTTTCCTTCGCTTGGATTCGGAGCCGAAATCGGTTTTCACTTCAGGCCGGGTCATATGAAATCCTACAATCCGACCGCCTACCTCTACACTTATGGTTATATTCCGGGGTTCACAGCCCGGCAAGGACTCAGGCTTTCCGCATCGATGGAGGTGTGGTACGGACCATACGAAGAGGGCGGCATTATGGAAGGAGCATTGACAGCCATTCCAAGAGGGTTCGTGAACACCAATCTCAAGAGCATCATCAATTCCTGCTCGGAATCCAGATGGAAGGTCACTGCTGACTATGCTATTCCTTTCGCGGACGTGGACTGGTCGTTCCTCAGCCCGGTGGCCTACGTCAAGAACTTCGAACTGACTCCGTTCTTCGACTGGTCCTACCAGACATTCAGTTGGGACCACGAACTGCATTACAATCCCGGAGCTGTCACTGGCGAGAATCTGTTCAGTGTCGGAGCCGATCTCACCGTCAATCTCGGAAACTTCTTCTGGCTCCCTTACGACACCCAGATCGGCATCCGCTACGCCCACAATTTCTGGCATTACATCGACCGGTTCCCGATCAGCGGTCTCAACAAGAACTACATCGGCTGGATATTCAGCATTAGCCTGTAGGTCACATCTTGAAAAAGTTTTGCGAGAATGCGTCAGTTGTCTTATCTTTGCAAAATAGTAAAACATTATACTAATTTTTCTACAGATG
>CAVKYA010000395.1:0-2409 GCA_963660255.1 Bacteroidaceae bacterium
GTCTGGGAATGCAGGGTCGCTGAACTGTATCTCTACACGCATTGGCAGCCGGATGTATTCTGGAATCCATATAGTTTGTACGAGGATTTTGAAATTGGGAAAGATGGAACCTTCCCGGAATTATTGACCTTTCCCGGACGGGAATTTGAAGATGATACGGGATATCATAAACAGCTTTATGTGTTTAAGGACATCGTTTGTGAGTTTAAGGGTTCCGATGCCTTGTCCATAAAAGCGGAGACCGTGTTCTATGACTATGCGTCAGAATCCGTCCAAAGAGGCACGGTGACATATTCCTTCAGATGCGTCTCCGGCAAAGGGAATGGTTCGGCAAGCTCACCAACCAAATGTGTACAACTCGGTCGCTGAGCCTGTCGAAGCGACTGCATAAAAGATAATTGTCATGAAGAACAAGGAAGACAGAATGATAGACTTCGTGGCCAAGTCCTACGAAGAGAACCGCTTTGATCCTGACAAGGCTCATCGCTCGGTCGCTGAGCTTGTGTCGGTCGCTGAGCCTGTCGAAGCGCGCCACCTGAGCGGCATCTTGCGCCGGTCGCTGAGCTTGTCGAAGCGCACCGAAGTTTTGAGACGCGTTGCTGGAATCGCGGCCGCCACCATCATCGGCATATTCCTGTACACCTCGTGGCGCACATCCTGGACCTCCTATACAGCCTACGACATCGCCCAGACCTTCACCCTCCCTGATTCCTCGTCTGTGACCTTGGCTCCCGGGGCGACCCTTCGTCTCCAGCGTCACAAAGACAATCGCTTGGTCCAGATGACCGGCAAGATCTATTTCAATGTCCGCCACGATGACCGCGCCCCTTTCCGCATCAACGCCGGCTCTGGCTTCGTCAAAGTCCTTGGCACTCGCTTTCAGGTTGATGCACCTATCACGCCGTCGCCAGCCTCGGTCGCTGAGCCTGTGGTTCGACGAAGCTCACCAACCATCGAAGCGCACCACCGCCGGGGTACTCATGGTCACTTCGGCAAGCTCAGTGACCGAGGTGCGGACTCCATCAGCGTAAGCGTTGTCTCAGGCAAAGTCCTTTTCACATCCTCATGGTCTGATGAAGATGGCCTTATCCTGACCAAAGGCCAGTCCGCCGTCCTTCGTCAAGGCACTTCCGCTCCAACGTGGCTCACCCCGAAACACCCCAATCCCGCCGCCTGGGCCACCGGCGAGTTCATTTACGACAACACCCCACTGCCTGACGTCCTTTCCGAACTCTCTGAATATTATGGTGTGAGGCTCTCTGTCGCGGATCCTTATTCCACTGTCCACTACTTGAGCGGAGAGTTTTCCACATCCTCTCTCCCGGAAATCATAAACCTCATCAACTCCGCCCTCGGCACGGACATCCAGATCGAAAGCCAACCCGCTCGCTAGTGTCCATGATCCGTTCTCTGAGATGGATTAATGTTGGTGCGTGGCGGCTAATATCTTGATTATTAATTTGTTGTTATACTGTTCTCCTGCTAAAACACGGACTGGGTGACCTGCTCAATATATTCATTTATAATGATTTATCCGCCACGACCTATTTGAGGGCTTCGCCTGATAATAGTCATCATTTTTCATTGTCTTACCGTGACTTGCGAGCCTAAAGGCGCATAGGCCCGATTTTTTTGAAAACTTAATGCAAGGTTTTCGGGAGGTGTGATTTAGTAATGCGTAGGACCGGGAACGGTCTGAAATACTTAAACTATTATTAACAATTAAAGATTTAAACTAATGAAAAGTTTTATCAGTTCAGTTGTGATGGCAGCTCTTTGCCTCGGTTCGTTCGCATTCACCTCTTGTGACAAAAATGGCAACAAAACCCCTGATCCTCTCACTTTCAGCGTGACTAAGGCTGAGGTTGAGGTTGGCAAGACCGTTGAGGTCACCGTGAAGAACGGCACGCAGCCTTTCACAGTAAAGTCAAGCGATGAAAAGATCGCCACTGTAGCGGTTGACAAAGAAAAGATCGCCGTCACTGGAGTGGCAGAGGGGACGGCAACCATCAATGTGACCGACAATGAGAAAGCCATCGGTTCTTTCACGGTTGAGGTCAAGGCCTCCGCTGAGAAATTGGAGTTCGACAAGGCCGAAGTTACGGTAGGTGTGGATAAAGAGGAGGTTATCACCGTCAAGACAGGCACCACTCCATACTCTGTGAAAGTTTCCGATGAGGCTGTCGCGACTGCCGCAGTGAGTGAGTCCGCCATCACCGTGAAGGGTGTCAAGGCCGGTTCCACCACAGTCACTGTGACCGACAAGGACGGCAAGACCGGAGAGATTTCAGTGAAAGTTGAGTAATCAAAGAATCGGTCACTGAGCGCTGTCGAAGTGACCGAACGCAAACAATAAAAACGGCCTTGCGGATTGTTCTGCAAAGCCGTTAATTTATTTCCGCGGAGAGA
>CAVKYA010000396.1:0-2405 GCA_963660255.1 Bacteroidaceae bacterium
AACAGCACCTTGCCACTCCAGGTATGAATATTTTCGCACACTTGGAAGTCCCAAGCCCCCTTACAGCTCATCGTAACAGCATAGCCCTCTCTCTGGTGTGAAAAACCATACGCACCTGGTAACCCATCTTATTGGTAGGCAATGATTTGTTACTCCAGGTGTGAATATTTTCGCACACTTGGAAGTCCCAAGCCCCCTTGCAGCACCCAAGTCCTTTTACAGTGCATCGTGTTGGCAGGAGATATGGGAAGTTTGTCAATCCGTATAATTACAAAACAAAATTGCGGACAACAATACGATGAATGAACTGTCTTTTTTCGTAACTTTGCCAACCGACAGCGTGTTACAAACATATCACGTGGAAGCAAGCGGCACAAAAAACGGGAAACGACTATGGTCAAAAGAATTATTCTGCTCTTTTGTGTGGTGGTCAGCATTCTGGCAGCCACTGGATGCGGCCATTACGAGCCTTGGGACGAGTTCTATGCCGGAAATGTTCAGGAGAGCGTCAAGTCTGATTTCTATCGAAGATATTCAAATGATGTCATTGTCAAAAAAGCATTCACCTACAACGGCAACATTTCGCGCATAGAGTTCGTTGACACAGACGGACTTCCGTGCACAGCCATCTACAAAGGAGAAGAGTGGGTGTTCACTTGGAAAGAGTACAGCAAGGACAACTTTCTCTTTTTAAGCCAACTGCCTAAGAAAGTGGCCAGAGGCTACATCCGGGCCGGGATTGACGACGAGGATTATACGAGTGAGGATTCGTATGTGATAGAGGTGAGCCGAAGCGGATTTGATCAAAAATATTACGAGTTCCATTGCGCGGCCCCTTACGTCAACGGGAACCCTCAATTCATTGATCAGAACTGCCACGTGCTGATCGGAGAGAATGGCGAAGTCATTGATGTTCTGCACACTGATCCCAATCGTTCGACCTTGTTTTATGATATGGACGAGGAAGTGACTTCAGTCCGCGTAAAGTACCCCGGCGCGATTGTCATCGGCGCTGTCAACGAAGGAGGCCGCAACGTCATCTACATAAATGATGAGGGAATATTCAAGCGCGCGCGGCTTGACAGCCGTAACCGTTGGTATGAAACCTCCTGCAAACTTGGCAAGTGGTTCAGACTGCCTGACAACATTATGGATGAATATGCCCGATACAAATCCGAGCATCCGGATTTCGAATATTCCGAAGTTTACAAAGTTGAAAGGAAAGACGGCATCTACTATGGTTTGGAAATGATTGTGTTGAGAGGAAGTCAGATCAGCCTCACCGTTTACTTCAAGGCCTGACACTTCCAAGAAGCAAAGTATTTTTATGAATCACATAATGGGATTGACACATATGAAAAGAATATTTCTGATTGTTTTGGCGGCTGCGCTGCCGGGATTGATGAACGGAATCAACGCCGACTCGTTCTCCGAGGGGAGGCTTTTGGACAAGACCTTGAGAATCGACTATATATTCACAGGGTCGGACAAGGATTGCGACATCGCTGTGGCTGAATTGCTTAGCCTTGACGGGTGGTACGGAAGACGCACCAATCTGAAAGAGGTTCCGCTGCGGGGCAACGGGCAGCTTATGATGACGGACAAGGCCACTGGCGACACGCTCTACAGAATGTCGTTCTGCACTCTGTTCCAGGAATGGCAGGCGACGGAGGAGGCCACAAGGGTACGCAAGAGTTTCGAGAACGCGTTCCTTGTGCCGATGCCAGCCGCTCCGGCGGAGATCACCGTGCAGCTTTATGATTTTCACGAGAATGTGGCGGCAAAGCTTACGCATCCCGTTGATCCTAAGGACATTCTGATCAGGCCGGTGGACGGAAAGCCACAGACTAAAATGCTGCTGCACAGTGGTGATTCAAAAGAGAAGATCGACATCGCGATCCTTGCTGAAGGCTACACCGAAGGTGAGATGGACATATTCTTCAAGGATGCCGAGAGCACCGTCGAGAACCTTTTGCGGCATGAGCCGTTCAAGTCGATGAAAGACAGGTTCAACATCGTGGCCGTGGCCTCACCGTCGCAGGACAGCGGTGTGAGTGTGCCGCGCGAAGGCCTGTGGAAAAAGACGGCTGTGGACTCGCACTTCGACACGTTCTATTCCGACCGCTACCTCACGACCCTGCATCTGTTCAAGATGCACGACGCTCTTGCCGGGATCCCTTACGAGCACATCATAATTCTCGCCAACACTGACACTTACGGTGGCGGAGGCATCTACAACTCCTACACGCTCACGACCGCCCACCACAAGCTTTTCGGTCCGGTGGTGGTACACGAGTTCGGCCACAGTTTCGGCGGATTGACCGATGAATATGCCTACGATGACCAGTACGTTGAATATTACTACCCGGACATCGAGCCTTGGGAGCAGAACATCACCACGAAGG
>CAVKYA010000397.1:0-2400 GCA_963660255.1 Bacteroidaceae bacterium
ATATCTTCGGATTCCTCAACATCTCGTTTGCGGACATCCTGGACATACTGATGGTGGCCATATTCATCTATCTGGCTTTCAGATGGATAAGAGGGTCGGCGGCGATGAATATATTCGTCGCTGTCATTCTGCTGTTCTTCCTTCGGGTGATTGTGGCGGCGTTCAATATGAAGCTGATGAACGCACTGCTGGGGACTTTCATCGATGTGGGTGTGATCGCCCTCATTGTGATATTCCAGCCGGAGGTGCGGCATTTCCTGATGAAGCTCGGCTCTCGCTACGGGGTCGCCGGCAAAAGCCGTGACTTCGTCAACAAACTGCTTGGAATCCAGGACAAGAAGATGACCGGAGGCACCGTCAACGAGATTGCGGAGGCGTGCAGGGCGATGTCGGCCGACAAGACCGGAGCGCTGATCGTGTTCCCTCGCAAGGATTCGCTCGATTTCATTGTCGAGACCGGGGACATCGTGGACGCGAAAGTCACCAGAAGGCTGATAATGAACATATTCTTCAAGAATTCGCCTCTGCACGACGGTGCGATGATCATCGGTGACGACAGGATCGTGGCAGCTCGCTGCACCCTTCCGATCACAGGCCGCACGGACATCCCGGCGCACTACGGAATGAGACACAAGGCGGCGATCGGAATCTCGGAAGAGACAGACGCTGACGTGGTTGTCGTTTCTGAAGAGACCGGTGGAATCTCGTTCGTGCGCGGCGGCAACATCAAGAGCATAGGCAACATCAATGAACTTAAACTCCTTCTCGGAGCGAGTGACGGAACCACTGAGGAAAAGCGCTCCAAGGAGGAAAGACAATAATTTATGAATATGCAGGAACACGGAACAGAGATTGACACCAGATTAGAGAGCAAGTTGGGATTTGACAGGGTCAGGACTTTTGTGGCCGACAGATGTTCCACTGAATATGCCGTCTCAAGAGTGGCGAACGAGGCTTTCAGCAACGACGCCAAGGTTATAGCCGCAAGGCTGGCGCTCACGGACGAGATGAGGCTGATTGTGATGTTCGAGGAGAACTTCCCGACCAACGGCTACATCGACTGCCTTGATTTTCTGAAGCCGTTGGAGAACACGGGCTACAACATCGACCTGCTTTCGCTTGGAAAGCTGCGCACGATGGTCGAGACTGTACGCAAGCTGACCAACTTCTTTATGTCGATAAAGGACGGTGTCTATCCAAACCTCAAAAGGATGAGCGCCCCGATAATGAGCTTCCCGGAGGTTCAAAGGAGAATCGATATCATTCTGGACAAGTTCGGGGATGTCAAGGACACAGCTTCGGACAAGCTTCTGGAGATCCGCCGGGCGATTAAGGCCAAGGAGGGAACAATATCAAAAAGGGCGAACGCCATCCTCAGGCAGGCTCAGGCTGACGGACTCGTGGACGAGGACGCCGGGCTTTCAGTGCGTGACGGAAAGCTTCTGATCCCGGTCAACAGCTCCAGCAAGAAGAAGATCCCGGGATTCGTCTACGACACTTCCGCCACCGGCAAGACAGCCTTTGTGGAACCGGCCGAGATCATCGAGCTGGAAAACGAGATATTCACGCTCCACGCTGAGGAAACGCAGGAGATCCAACGCATTCTCGCGGAGTTCAGCGACTTTGTGCGCCCGTATGTCCCGGATCTCATCAACTCGGCCGAATATATAGGAGAGATCGACTTCCTTGTAGCCAAGGCTCAGGTAGCCCTTGACTTCAAGGCCGGAATGCCGATCATCTCCACGGAAGGAGAACTCGCCCTGAGAAAGGCCAGGCACCCGCTTCTGGAAAGGGCTCTGGCGAAAGAGAAGAAGACCATCGTTCCGGTTTCCATCCTTTTGACCCCGGCCAAACATATTCTTTTGATCTCCGGACCTAACGCCGGAGGCAAGTCCGTGTGTCTGAAAACCACGGGACTGTTGCAGTATATGTTCCAGTGGGGAATGCTGATCCCTACCTCTGAGACTTCAGAACTCCCTGTTTTCGACAGGATTATGGTCAGCATCGGAGACGACCAGAACATCGAGAATGACCTGAGTACCTACAGTTCGTTCCTGGACGATATGAAGACGATGCTCGGGAAGGCAGACGGCAAGACCTTGATATTAATAGACGAGTTCGGTTCAGGAACCGAGCCTGCGGCCGGTGGAGCCATCGCCGAGGCGATCCTCAGCGAGATGGACAAGAGAGGGGTTTACGGGGTCATCACGACCCACTACACGAACCTCAAGCTTTACGCCTCAGGTTCTGAGACCGGGGTCATCAACGGAGCGATGCAGTTCGACGCCGCCAAGATCCAGCCTCTGTTCAAACTGGACATCGGAATGCCGGGCAATTCGTTCGCCTTCGAGCTGGCCCGCAAGATGGGACTCCCGGAAAGCATCGTGAAGGATGCCGAGG
>CAVKYA010000398.1:0-2395 GCA_963660255.1 Bacteroidaceae bacterium
GTACAGGCATCCGTCCTCGATGGTCGGTGCGAAAGGATCACGTGTGTAGCCTGAAGCCGGTCTCACAGTGTCGATGTGGGCATTCAGCAGCACTGTCGGTCTCCCGTCCGCCGGGCTGGATTCAACCCACAGGTTGTTTCCCAACCTCCTGACATCAAAGCCGTTGTCCAGCATCCACCTTTCCAGAAAGTCTGCCACATCCTTCTCGTCCCTGCTGTAGGAAGGGATCCGGATCATATTCATCAACAGTCCTATCGTGTTCATTCTAAATCTTTATTTATTAATACCTTAGCGAATTCTCTTTGATCAAATCCCACTAAAGGGAATATGCCAACTAAAAGTCCATCAATTCGTTACACGGCACTACCTGAGTATCAATCAGTGAAGCGCAACGTATTGACAATCATTCAAATACGCTTCCACCTTCGGCATAATCTCACCAAAGAGAATCACCTTACATACTATGTAACAACCTATTACACGTCACCCATTGAGTATCAGCCAGTGATGAGTAAACTATTCATTATCAACATAAAGGGCACATCCCTTTAGGGCGAACCACCCAAAGGCAATATCTCTTTCGATTGAATATCAAAACGTTACATTTCACGAATTTATATTACCCCCCAAGTTACCGACACCAAACGATGCAAATGTACGCAAAAGCTGAGTTATTTGGTAAACGTTAACAATAAATTTAGGATGATTCGACACGGCTCTTTCATTTAAGATTTCGTTGCCCACTTAAAAATGTTGTTATTTTATAGCGAGTGTTTCCTTGGATGGTGAGGGAACTTTTTGCTCGCACGGTTCATAACTCATGGGGCGATTCGATGATTGGAAGATAGATTCCGCATAATGCGGATTTCTTTGATTTTCAGCGAAATTAGTGTTCAAATAAATAGGTCGAATGGCAGATTTTTCGTAACTTTATAGTGTAACAATCAAATAGTTATGAATCAAATCAAGCCACTCGACCAGGTCATTTCGATAGGAGCGAACGCACACAATCAGACCATAAAAGTAGTAAATAAATTCGGTTCACGAGACAGTATTCTGTATAAACTGAGGGAATTCTCCTCATCCGTGCCGGATTTCAGAAGGACAGGCAAGGGAAATATCCGCCACAGACTCGATGACATCATCATGCTGATGGTCCTCGCCCGCGCCTCAAAGTGTGTCGGCAGGACCGAGATAATGGAGTTCGGCAGACACAATCTCAAGAAATTCCGCCAGCTGGGCATGCTGAAGAACGGCGTGCCGTCCGAGGCGACCCTCTTCCGCGCGGAACACGGCATCGACGAACTGGCACTCGCGGACAGGATGCAGGCGTTTGCGGAGCTGTTCCACCGAAGGCTGTACAAGGCGGAAGGAGACAAGGAAATAATCTGCGTGGATGGCAAAGCCGAGCGTGGCACCGTGCTGGACAACGGGCGCAATCCCGACATCGTGTCGGCGTATTCATACAATACCGCCATCACACTGGCAACCGAAGCCTGCCGGGAGAAAAGCAATGAGATCAAAGCCGTACCGCGGCTCATCGACAAGATCAACATATCAGGAAAAATAGTCACGGCCGACGCCATGTCCATGCAGAAGTGCATCATAGACAGGATCAGAGAGAACGGGGGCGATTTCCTCATAGAGCTGAAAGCGAACCAGCCGTCCCTGCGTTACGGCGTGGAAGACAGACTCAAAGGACACGCTCCCGTGCATTCCTACACGGAGGGGCCGGAACTCGGGCACGGCAGAATCGAAACCAGAACCTACCGTGTCTTTGACGGTCTTGAGATCATAGCCGACAAGGGAAAATGGGGAGGAAATATGACGGTCATAGAATATGAGTCCGACACGGTGAGGAAGTCGTCCGGCGCACAGACCACTGAAAAAAGGCTGTATGTGAGCAGTCTGCCGACAGACACCCCGGCGTTGGGCTCGTTGGTGCGCAATCACTGGTCGATAGAAAGCATGCACTGGACACTGGATCGCAACCTGCTGCAAGACAGGATAAAACGCAAGTCGGCAAGAGCCGCAAGAAACCTTGACACAATTCAAAGAATTGTGCACTCGCTGTTCTCCATATGGAAAAGACTCCGTAAAAAGAAGGATGACAAGAGAAAGGGGATGGCTGAACTCATGAAGGAGGTATCGATGGGCTTTACCAGACTTTTACGTTTCCTTCGCCAAAAATGACAAAAAACAGATTTTTGATAAAAGTATAACTCACTGACATACAGCAATAAAAAAAAATACCCGATTCATAATGAATCGGGTAAGGGGAAATATGCCATTACTTCTACTTTAAATGAAAGAGCCGTGGATGATTCGATTTTTTAACGCTTAGAAGCTGTTTTGATTTGTTTGTTTGAAGGTTAAGAGCAAGCTCTTTCCCTGC
>CAVKYA010000399.1:0-2385 GCA_963660255.1 Bacteroidaceae bacterium
GTATGGGACCGTTCCTGATGAACTCGGCCTCCTGCATCGTGACGATGTTCATCAATCAGCAGCTTCTTAAGTACGGCGGAGACCTTGCCATCGGCGCGTTCGGCATCATCAACAGGATCAACTTCCTGTTCATTATGGTTGTGATGGGATTCAATCAGGGAATGCAGCCAATAGCAGGGTACAACTTCGGAGCGAGGAAATATTCAAGGGTCCGTGAAGTATTCCTGCGCACATCGATGTGGGCCACCATCGTAACCGGACTTTGGTTTGTAGCCTCGGAGTTTTTCCCGAATATGATGGTCAGCATATTCACTAATGACCCAAGCCTCAAGGAGGTGGCTGACAAAGGTTTGAGAGTGATGAACCCTGTGGTGCTGATCGTTGGATGGCAGATGGTCTCGACCAACCTGTTCCAGAGCCTCGGTATGGTGAAGAAGTCCATCTTCCTGTCACTCAGCCGCCAGTTGCTCTACCTTGTGCCGCTGCTGTACATAATGCCGTTGTTCTTTGACATCCACGGAGTGTTCGTGGCGTTTCCTATCTCCGATGCGCTGGCCTGCGTCACGACATTGTTTATGATCGGAAATCTTATGCGCAAATTCAGCAAACTCAAGGATGGCGACGAGCCGACAATCCTTGGCAGCACCATTTCATAACAGAAAAGATAAAGCCCATAAATATGAACGAACAACACAAAATAATCAACATCGGACGCCAGTTCGGCAGCGGCGGCAAGCTTGTCGCGCAAAGGATCGGCGAGGTCCTCGGCATACCCGTCTATGATAATGAACTGATTTCCAGAGCCGCGGACGAGAGCGGATTCAGCAAGGAACTGTTCGAGCGCAGCGACGAGAAAAGAAGCATATTCAACATTTCCTCCTTCTTCGGCACCGGAAGGTTCGGCAGTGCGAAGAACTACGTCGGAGACAACGAGCTTTTCAAAATCCAAAGCGAGGTAATCAGGAATATAGCGGCGAAAGGCCCCGCGATCTTCGTAGGAAGATGTTCCAACTACATCCTCCGCGACCTTAGATGCCTTGACGTGTTCATCACGGCTCCTCTGGAGGATCGTGTGAAAAGGGTTGCGGAAAGGCTGGAAATAAGCGCGGACGAGGCCCGCACAAGGATCGGGAGGCAGGACAGAACCAGAGAGACCTACTACAACTTCTTCACTTTCGGGAACTGGGGAGCGTCCTCCGACTATGATCTGTGCATCGACTCCTCACTGCTGGGAATAGACGGAACAGCGGATTTTATAATCGAATTCGGGAAAAAGGCTGGATTGATCTAAGAATATGACCGATTCCAGAACAAGGAAAATAATACTGATGACAGTCGCCGCGGCAGCTATGATCATAGCCGTCGTGGCCGGAAAGACAGCATCCGGGAAACGCGGGAATGACATAGAGGAGCAACATCCGGTTCCGGTAAACCTCAACGAGACTCTGACAAACGAGATGTCCGACACGTCCTGTCTGGCCGGATTCGACAAGATAGTGAAGGATTACCTGACTTACTGGGGAATTCACGGAGCGTCCATCTCGGTAATGAGAAACGATTCCCTGCTTTTCGCCAAAGGCTACGGGGAGGCGGACACTGACAAGAGAATGGAGCCAGGGAATATTCTAAGAATGGCGTCAGTCTCCAAATTAGTTACAGCCGTGGGAATTATGGTTCTCCAGGAAAGAGGGCTGCTGAGCATCAAGGATCATGTATTCGGCCCGGACGGAATCCTGAATGACTCCGCTTATGTCGCCGCCATAAAGGACACATTGTATTATAGGATAACGGTCGAAGACCTGCTGCGCCACAAAGGAGGCTTCTCCAAAAGAGGTGGAGACCCGATGTTCTCGACCCGCTGGATAATGATGCAGAACGGCTGGAGCGAGGTTCCGACTCAAGAACAACTGATGGAACTCCAGCTCAAAAGGCGGTTGAAGTTCGTTCCGGGCACGGCGCAGGAATATTCAAATTTCGGCTATCTGACCCTGTCAATGGTGATCGAGAAAGTCAGCGGAATGGATTACGAGACCTTCATGCAGGAGAATGTGCTGCGGCCGGCGGGATGCGTGGATTTCCACATCGCCGGGAATTACTATAAGCACAAGCTTCCCAACGAGACCCGCTACTATGTCCAACACGATGACGAGCCGGCCGAGGAGTTCAACAACAGCGGTCGCAAGGTCACACGCTGCTACGGTGGCAATAACGTGACAGGTCTTTCCGGAGCTGGAGCTTGGGCGGCCTCCACGCCTGAGTTGGCTCTACTGGTAGCCTCAATTGATGGCAGACCGGAGGTCCCCGACATCATCAGCAAGGGAAGCGTGGACCTGATGACTGAATATTTCGACGAGAGCACCTACTCTCTTGGCTGGAACGACACCA
>CAVKYA010000400.1:0-2385 GCA_963660255.1 Bacteroidaceae bacterium
AGGTCCAACCCTAAGGAGGGTGTCACGATCGACAAGCACGAGGAGGAATGGAACGAGATCTTCGATGGAATCCACGATGTGGTCGATGCCTGCGCCTTTCAGGACGGGCACATCGACTATGACGAACTGGACGCTTTCTTCTCGGTCAACAAGAAGCTGGCGGACAGGTACGGGATGCAGTGCTGGACAAACGCGGAGAGTTTCGACCGTGATATGCCGATAGACTTCCTGCCGATCAAGTTCGACAAGCTGAGGATGAAACTGGAGGCGGCCGCCCGCTGCGGCTACGACAAGGCGATCACCTTCGAGTTCTCGCACTTTATGAGTCCGCAGTCGGCCTACCTTCAAGCCGGACACCTTTACGACAGGTATATGGAATATTTTGACAAACAATAAGCTATGGACAAAAGTGTGAATATGGGCCGGGTGGTGTTCCTGGCCATTGTGGCCGCGATCGGCGGAATCCTTTTCGGCTATGACACCGCCGTGATCTCCGGCACGACAGAGATTGTGAAGAACCAGTTCCAGTTGACGACCATCGCCGAAGGCTGGTACGTTGGCTGCGCCTTGATCGGTTCGATCCTCGGCGTGATGATCGCCGGAATGATGTCAGACTATCTCGGCAGAAAGAAGACAATGCTCATCTCTGCGTTGCTGTTCAGCGTCTCGGCCATCGGCTGTGCGGTCTGCTCGGACTTCAACCAGCTGGTTATCTTCAGGATAGTCGGCGGATTCGGCATCGGAATAGTCTCGATTGTCTCACCTATCTACATCTCGGAGATCGCCCCGGCGCAGAAAAGAGGAATGCTCGTGTCACTCTACCAGCTCGCCATCACAATCGGATTCCTGATGGCGTACCTAATCAACTACTTCGTGCTCAAGGATGCGGATGTAAACTCAACAGCCACAGACCTTTGGACAAGAATATTCAATTCCGAGTACTGGAGAGGAATGCTTGGCTACGAAACCCTTCCGGACCTTCTGTTCCTTCTGGTGATATTCTTCATCCCGGAGAGTCCGCGCTGGCTCATAACCAAGCGCAAGGACGAGAAGGCCGCGAAGATCCTATCAGGCATATTCACATCACCAGATGAGGTGACAAGACAGATGGACCAGACCAAAGCGTCCATCGCCGGAGAGACCTCCTCAGAATGGAGGACTCTTCTGGAGCCGGGAATATTCAAGGCCGTCCTCATCGGTTGCGCCATCGCAATCCTCGGCCAGTTTATGGGAGTGAACGCTGTGCTCTACTACGGACCTAAGATATTCAGTGACGCAGGTTTATCCAGCGAGGGTTCGATGTTCTCTACGGTTCTTGTCGGAGTTGTGAATATGCTTACGACGGTCATCGCTCTGCTGATCATCGACAAGGTCGGCCGCAAGCAGCTGGTTTGGTGGGGCGTGGGCGGAATGATCGTCTGTCTGATGATGATAGGTCTGTACTTCTGCTTCCCACAGAGCCTTCCGACATACTTCCTGCTGACGTTCTTCCTGCTCTACGTGTTCTGCACCGCGATCTCGATCAGCGCCGTGGTCTTCGTCCTTCTTTCTGAGATGTACCCGAATAGGGTCCGTGGACTTGCTATGAGCATCGCCGGCCTCGCCCTCTGGATCGGCACCTACCTGATCGGCCAGCTAACCCCGTGGATGCTGGAGACGCTCTCCCCTGCCGGCACGTTCTTTCTCTTCGCCGCGATGTGCGTCCCATACCTCCTCATTATGTGGAAGTGCGTCCCCGAGACCACCGGCAAAACCCTTGAGGAGATCGAGGCCTACTGGACCGCAAAGAAATAACCGACAAGTCACTTCGATGTTTCGAAGTGACTTTCTTTATAAAATTGTCACCACAACGTGACCTTCCCGGCCGCCCCGAGATCAAGCGTGGCGGACTCGACTCCCAACGCGCGGAACACCCGGCGCATAGAGCGGAGGGACATATCGTCCCCTCTCTCCAGTTTGGAGATTTGAGACTTCTTGACCCCCATCCGCTTCCCCAGTTCCTCTTGGGTCAGATTCTGGTCCAGACGACGCTCCCGGACGACCTCTCCAAGTCTGAAAGCATTGACCGCTTCAGCGACCTTACGTTCGTGTTCATCACGTTCCGGAGTTCCGATCTTTCCTAGAAGTTCATCCTTGACCTCATCAAATGTGTACGTTTTCATATTTTCCATTACCCTTTGTCATTAAAATATTCTTTCATTATAGCCTCAGCCTTCGCAATCTCTTTGCACGGAGTCTTCTGCGTTTTCTTCACGATGCCGTGTGTCGCCACCACAAAAGTTCCATTATGCGAATCCCAAAACGCAAAGAGTCTGTAAGATGTCCTGTTGTATAATGTACGGAATCCCCATATATCTGTCCCTTCAAGTTTCTTAAACAGTTCCG
>CAVKYA010000401.1:0-2380 GCA_963660255.1 Bacteroidaceae bacterium
GACCTACTGGTCTTATACAGCAGTAGGTCACTCGTTTAATTATCTTATTATCAGCTAATTAACCGCCACGGGAGCCAGTGGGTTCCTTTAGGATTTGCATCGCAACTCGTCTATCTGCTTCAGGATGGAGGTGGTGACTTTGTGGACTCTGAGATAGTGACCTCCGACATTGCCGAGGACGAAAACGTAGAGAACGACCACAAACACGGCGTGGGAAGGCTCGCTCACGATGTCGTCCCAGATTTCGTAGAAACAGAAAGCGCTCCAGATGACTGTGGCGACAGCGATGCTGATGCCTTGGCGGAGGTTCTGAAGTTTCCATCTTGACACCGTGCTCACAGTGTCGGTGACGGAACCGTCAAGCAACCTATCTCTGAAATTGTCCTTGTACTGCTGGAGGTTCACAAGCGCCAGGAAAATGCACCAGACAATGGTGGCGGCCATAAACAGGACACTACATTTATGCAAGGACAGGCAGACGTAGGTGATGAAGCCAGCCATAAGCAAGACAGCGACTATCGCTACCATATTCCATAAACGTTTGCTGGTAAGGTTTCTGGCGTTTGACTTTATTGTGGTGTCAAGCATCTCCTTTGAAATAATCTCGTTATCTGAAAGGTGGCTTTTCAGCACCTGCATCTGAGACTTCAGAACGTCAAATTCGTTTTTTTGAGTATCTGTCAACATATTCATTCAATCTTTTTCAGGGAAACCGTGTCAGAGAGACTGACCCTAACGCGTGGTTTCCTATTCGTTAAACTTTTTCAACTGTTCTTTTATGCGGACGAGACGGACAGAGACGTTTTTGGCGGATATTCCCACAATCTGGCCGATCTCTTCGTAGGACAGGTCCTCCAGCCAGAGAAGGACTATGGCACGGTCGAAAGGTTGCAGACGGTGGATCCGGTCGTGAAGCATCCTCATCTGCTTGGAGTCTTCCGTTCCGGAGGTCAGAAGATTCTCCTCCACCGGTACCTTTGTGAAGGATTTCTTCTTGGAGTCCTGCGTGATACAGGTGTTCATAGCTACTCTCCACACCCACCCTTTCTCATCGCCTTTGCCCTGAAAGGTGCCAAATCCCTTCCAGAGCCGGACCAGCACCTCCTGCATCAGGTCGTTGGCTTCGTCCTGATCCTTGGAGAACATAAGGCAGACCGAGTAGATTGTCTCCTTGTGCCTTTTGACCAATCCGCTAAATTCTTGTTCGTCAGCGTTCATAAAAAACTGTTTGCTATAAAGACTGAACCACTGGGGTGTTTGCTACAAAAATATTCATAAATTTTGGGAAGTAACCATTTTAGGCTTGCAAGTCTCTCAATGTAGGCGTGATTTATAAGTATTTATTGATCAGGAATATAAGTTATTCTCTTTGGTCATTATCAACTAAAGAGGATATTCTTATTCTTTATAAATCAAATAGTTAAGAATCACGTTTTGTAAATCACTGGAAAAGGGTGATGAACAGGAACAGGGAGGCTGGGAGGGCGGTGCGGAGTTCCTTGAGGGCGAGGTTGAGGTGGTTCTCGACGGTTTTCTTCTTGATGTGGAGGAGGGTGGCGATCTCGTCGTTGGTGCGATGCTCAAGGCGGCTCATTATGAATATCTTGCGGCGTTGTTCGGGCATACGGCTCACCACGGCGGCGATGAAAGCCTCCTTGTCTTTCATATCGATGACTTCCTCGACCATCTGGTCGTACGGGATGTCGGTCAGGATGGAGCGGACGTTGGACTTGTTCTTCTTGATGAAGTTGATGGTCTGGTTCAGGCTCATCCTGTACAGGTAGAAGCGCAGGGATGTGATGTCAGGGAGGGCGGAGCGCATCAGCCAGAGTTTGATGAAGACTTCCTGAGCGACATCGGAGGCGTCCTCCTTGACTTGGAGGAGGCTTTTCATGAAGCCGAAGACCACCGGGTAGTAGTTGTCAAAAAGCTGGCGGAACGCACTTCGGTCGCCTTCGGCGGTGCGTTCCATCAAGAATCTTTCCTGGCTTTCTGTCAACATATTGACAAAGTTATAAAAAATTCAGATTTCCGTTGGGTGTAAGGAGCGGTTTTGTTGTCTTAGGTGCGTTATACCCATAATTATGACAGACAAAGACATCCGTGACGAGTGGAAAAACCACTATGACGACACACTTCCAAAGGAAGAACTGGACGAGGCGTTCACTCAGGTGATGGCTTCGGCCGACGAGCTTGAGAAGGCGCAGACCAAGATTATACGCACAGGGTTAAGGCACAGGATATTCCGAATCGCCACAACCTGCGCCGGGGCGGCGGCCGTGCTGCTCTTTGTACCTTGGATAACCCTCAAGGTCAACGAGAAATTGAACGGACAGGAAACGGTGATCCAGACCGAACCGGCAAGAATGTGCGAGATCTC
>CAVKYA010000402.1:0-2370 GCA_963660255.1 Bacteroidaceae bacterium
GTCCAGAACGCATCGTAGGCTGCCTTCTGTTTGTCCAGAATGTCTTTCATCGAAGCCGTCCAATAGACCTGGTAGGTGTCCGGAATGATCAGAGAGAACACATCGGACGGAGTGAAACCGTAACCGGCGAGCAAGGAGGAATCGTTCAGAGACTCGGCAACCTCGGCGGAGTCCAGCATCGTCTGATTTGCGATCTTGCGGGCGATCCTGCCCTTGAGCCTCATCGTGCCGGAAAGCACCAGGTTCACAGGCGACTGCCAACCGTTCTTCAGCATCCGGATAACATAGATGCTCGGCTTGTTTTTCTCCACTACATAATGCCCCGGCTTCAAATCATTATCCGACAACTCTTTCCGGACAACACGGGCCAGACTGCGATGATTGATGACAATGCTGTCCGGAATCTGCGCAAGCACCTCATCGACAGTCATCTGCGGGCGGACGTACAAATCCGCCTTACCAGAGAAGTTCGGCTTGCGGTTATCGGCGTACCAACGGCCACCGACAGCACCCGCGATCACAATCACCAACAAAGCTGCGACCAGAACGATAAATTTCCAAGTCTTCATCACTTCTTCATCTTCTTGCCGCGAAGGATGATCGTGTCACCCTCGCGTGGTTCATAACCGGCGGGAAATCCGTTCATCTTCATCACACTGGACATCTTCACGGCGAACCGCTGGCAGATCTCACGCAAAGACTCCTCATCCCCGCCCACGATGTACTTGTCAAGTCCCTTCTCGGACTGGTTCTTCTTCGCCTGCAGATAGACCACCGTGCCAGGCAGAAGTTCCTCGGAACGGGTCAAATCATTGAACCTCAGCAACTCATTCAGATAAAGATGGTACGACTGCGCGATGCTTGAATATGTCTCCCCTTCCACCGAAGTGATGAACGGAACCCCGTTTCGGGAATATGCCTCCCGGGTCAACGAGAAACTGAACACCTCCAGCCCGCTCTTGTCAATCCTCTTTGGCTCCTCAAGAGACAAAGGAGAGGCCGGAATCACATCAGACACTGATTCTTCCTTGACTCGCTTCTTCCTGACCTTGCGGGCCTTCCTCTCTTTCTTCACCTTATCTTTCTTGACTGTTGCCGGTTTCTTTCCGGAATCCACCTTGGAATCCGAAGACGAGACTTTAGTGTTTTTCACAACTGACTCCGCGGCACGTTCAGACTCCTCGTAAGTCATTGTGTCATATTCATAAAGCTTATAGTCCTCGATGTACTTGATGAGTTTCGCGGGATAGCTCGGATCGGTCGCGTATCCGGCTTTTTTCAAACCGTAAGCCCATCCTTTATAGTCCGTGGTCTTCAGTTCGAAAAGGAACTTATAGCGATCCCGGTAGCGAAGGAAATCCGAATGATCCTGAAACGACTCATCAGCGGAGTCATAGACCCGGAAGCACTCCCCTTTCGCATCGTCATCGTAACGCATCGACTTGCCTTTCCAATCCTTGTGGCATTTGATCCCGAAATGATTGTTTCCTTCTGAGGCTAGAGGCGAAAGGCCGTAGCGGGACTCCAGAATGCCCTGAGCTAACGTAATGCTGGCCGGCACTCCGCTGCGGTACATCTCCCGGACCGCCGTCGGAGCCCATTTCTGAATATACCGTTCCTGCGGCGTGCCCTGGGCAAGGGCGGCCACCTGACACAAAACAAGACTTATGAATATAATAACCTTTCTCATCCTGAAATTTACAACAGAATGTAAATATAATGAATTTTCGCTGACGGAATACCTTTGGGGACCCAATCAGACAACATCTCAGTCCAATTTAACCAAAGGGATGTCGAATATATCACCGTCATTCGCGGCGTAAGTCTCCGGGAACACGCTCCTGCACTCCGATTCGTAAAGGGAAACGTCCTTGCACCGCGAGGAATAATGCCCGATCACGAGTTTCTTCACGTCGGCGTCCAGCGCGCATTGAGCGGCCTGAAGAGTTGTGGAATGATGCCTCTTCGCGGCCTGATCAGCCAAATCAGCGGTGTACGTCGTCTCGTGATAGAGCAGATCCACGCCTTTCACCCAGGAAGACAGTTCCGGGAACGGGGCTGTGTCGCTGCAATAGGCAAACGAGCGTGGAATGTACGGCCTGTAGCCAAGTTCCTCGAACGGAAGTACCTCGGTGGTGCCGTCAGGATGTTCACGAACCACATCCTCGCCACGCTTCACCGCGCCGATTTCGGTGAGTGAGAGAGCATATTCATCAATCTTCCACTTTTTCACGTTCATCTGAGGCTCCTTTTCCCGGAAAAGCCAGCCGAAGGTCTCTATCTTGTGGTTGAGCGGGAAAGCATAGACTTCCAGGGATTTGGTGTGGTAGATCATCTGGGGAGCCTTCATATTCATTGGAATATGCCTGA
>CAVKYA010000403.1:0-2367 GCA_963660255.1 Bacteroidaceae bacterium
AGGAAACGGAACGTGTGGCGGCATTGTCAGCGGTGATAACTCACAATCACCCGGAAGGCATCAAGGGTGCCCAAGCCACAGCGGGCGTGATTTGGATGGCACGGAACGGCAAGTCTAAAAGTGAGATAAAAGACTACATCTCAAAAAAGTACGGTTACGACCTCAACCGCACTTATGAATATCTTAACAGAACTTACGATTGGGCATCCAGCTGCCAAGAGACTGTACCGGAGGCCATAATCGCCTTTCTTGAATCAGAAGACCTTGAGGATGCGATACGGAAAGCAGTGTCAATGGGCGGAGACAGCGACACTTTGGCCTGCATCACCGGCGGAATAGCCGAGGCATTCTACGGCGGAGTACCGGAAGAGATCCGTTCGAAAGTGCTTGAGAGATTGCCAAAGGATTTCCTCAACATCCTTAAAAGGGTTCGTGAGGAAACCACCTATGGAAAACTCTATTCGTCAAAATAGGTAAAAAGCGGTTAAGCCCTGTCGCTTCGACAGGCTCAGCGACCGGATGGCATCGGTCACTGAGCCTGTCGAAGCGACTGATAGCTACGCAGAAGCCTCACCTATAGGTGGTTACCCCACTCAACCCAAGAATTTTGGTAACGTGCAAAATTCTGGTTGAGTGGGGTAACCGCCTATCCTTCATGGTTCCAATCATCCGTGACGCCGTCCGCCCCGACAAGCTTAGAAGACGTAGAACTCCCTACGGTACTGGTAATTGGAGCGTAGGGACTCGAAGTTTTCGGGAGCCATACGGAACATAAAGTCGTCGGTAAAGATCGGATAGTTGTACTGGAGGACGGAGGCGACCTCTCCTTGGGACTTGCCTTTAAGGTCAAGACGGATCGACTCAAGGTCAATGATTTCGGTCTTGGGGAAGAAGTCATAAAGCGGCTCGATGCCGAAGAAGCGGGCAAGGGCGCGGACGGCCATCGTTGTGCCGTTCTGCTTGCCCTGATAGGAATAACCGGCGATGTGAGGTGTCGCTATATCGACCATATTCAGAAGCACACGATCGATATTCGGCTCATTGTTCCAAGTGTCGATGATAACCGGTCCCAACTTAGGAATCGCCCGCTTCAGCGCCGCCTCATCCACAACCTCCCCTCTGGAAGCGTTGATGAATATCGTTCCGGGTTTCAGCATTCCGAAGAACTCATCGTTCGCCATTCCTCTGGTCGTCTCATTCAGAGGAACGTGCATAGTCACAATGTCAGCGTTGGCCAAAAGATAATCCAGAGTGCAGAAACCTTCCATTCCTTCCTCGGCCATACGCGGCGGATCGTTCTTAAGGACCTTGAACCCGAGTGAACCTGCCACGGAATCCACCCTACGGCCGACATTGCCGACACCGACGATTCCCAATTTGCCTCCTTCCAGACGGATGGCCTTGCGGGCGGCCACACCATAAAGGGCTGAGAACACGTAGTTCATCACCCCGCCGGCATTGCATCCGGCCGAATTACGCGCCACGATTCCTTTCTCATTGCAGTATGGGAGATCTATGTGATCCATTCCGATCGTCGCCGTGGCGATGAACTTCACTGGTGTGCCTTCGAGCAACGAGGCGTCACACTTTGTCCTGGTCCTGATGACCAATGCGTCGGCGTTCATCGCATCCCTATGGGAGATAGCCCGGCCTTCGATATACCTGACATCCGCATACGGCTCCAAAACTCCTTGGATAAACGGAACCGCCTGGTCTATTATGATTCTGATCCTGCCGTCCATAACCTTTCCTCCGACAAAGAAATCAATTTTCCGAATATATAAAAACAATCATTTAAGAATCAACTCCTTGATAAACCCCACCTTGTCGTAGTCCTTGACAAACAGCTCATCCTTCTCCAAAAAACCGTTCATCGCCTGAATCAAGGCCGGTTTCTGGAATTCAAGATGGCTCCGCAGCATCGAAGATGAAATCGTCACGTAAAGTTTCCCGTCACGATAAAACTTTCTAAGTGTCTGACCCGCTACACCGGAAACCGCATCCCAAGCTGCAAAGACCCGCTGGGTATTGAGTCCGGCGCTCAGTTTCAAAGCCCTGATGTACAAAGGAATGAGTTGATCCATTCCCAAAGCCTCCTTGCGGGGCGTGCCCTTGATCTTCTTGAACTCCGCCATCGTCAAATCTCCTGGAACTCTCCTCCCACAGCCTCGAAATAAGCCCTGTCCGCGGTCAGGCCATCCACAATCCCCGACATCCTGACCTTGTTGCTGTCAGTTATGAATATCTGGCCGAAGTCACTCCCGGCGACCATCCCGAGCAGATTGGAGATTCTGCTCATATCCAGCTTGTCGAACACATCGTCCAACAGGAGCATCGGCGGAAAACCGTACCTGCGCTTCATAAGCT
>CAVKYA010000404.1:0-2360 GCA_963660255.1 Bacteroidaceae bacterium
CAAACACTTTGTAATTTTTGACATTTCACGATTGTCCCCCGTTTGTCCCCCTAATTTGGCAGGGGGCAATTTTTCCGTAGAATCTGTCGAAGATTTTTCCGAGGACTTCATATCGGGTGATGGGATGTGTGGTTTGTTATTTCAGGAGTGCCGACAGCTCTTTGAAACTATCTGCCACGCTTTCGGCTGATGGAATTGATTGGTATGCGAGTTCCGGCAATTCCTTTGTATAAGTTTCCTGCAGTTCTGCCCAAATCCTGTCGAATGAATTGATGAGAGGGGAGTCAGCGGTTGTCTTGCTGCACCATCCCTCAGGCTCCTTGAATCTTGTCTGGTCGCTTGAGAGCAATGCGTGGAAATCTTTCTTGAACTCGTCACTCTGTAGATATTCCCTGCTTTCCGGATCGTTCCAAAGGAAATGAAGGTCGTAGAAGTGGCGGATCTTTGCCCTTAATTCTGTTATGTAATCGACTGCCAATGAATGGCGGATAAGGGAGACAAGTTTCTCAGCAGCTGTTCTGCTCTTGGCGAGTACCTGGATTTCAAATCCCTGCATTCCAAATTGTTCGATTATGTCGTTTCTTCCGGCTTTCTCCAGATATTCGGTGAGAAAACTTTTGATGAATGCCTTCTGGTATGGATACGGATTTGCGAAGGACACGATTTCGAGAAGAATCTGACCGGGATTAATGGCACCTATTAGCCCGGTGTCTATGGTGAAAGGACCGACATATCCAATAGTCTTTCTCCAGATAGATTTGTTTTATCCCGAGTCCTCCTTCTTCCTTTGATGCGGAAGCCAGCTGTATGGCGGCTGCGAATGCGTCCTTATTTTCGTGAAGGTTCATTGATGTTCCAGTTTGATTTGTTGGGCAATACTGATTCCGAAATGGGCAGTTTGTAAGATGTCACGCCGTTCAAAGATTTGCGCACCAGTGTTGTCGGGCGGCCGATGTATTCAAGTATGGCTCCGAGCAGTGCGCGGACGTAGCTGGTGTATGCGAGCGACAGCCTCTCAAGCTTCCCTGTGCTTTGAGGTGGAAGCGACTGAATCAGCGATGTGATGGACTTGCAGGCCGCATCAGGGGACACTGCCGGGATTTCGCGTATCAGTTTGATGGCGTCAAGAATCCGCAGGAGTTCGATATTGTCTTTCGTGATAGGATTGTCCTGTTTCAGAAATGAGATTCTATACTCTCCTCGACGCAGTGGTCTCCGGTATTTGCCGGAGCCTATCATAATGGCGGAAGAAATCTGGGATGTCAATCCCATTGCCGCGAAAGCCTGCGGTCCAGTGATATATCCGATGATTTGTCCATCCTTCTCAAGGAAATCCTTCACTATTTCGGAACTTACCGGTTTAATTCTCCCGAGCATAGTCTCTTTGGGTTTATAATACTTCCCTTTTGAGACTTTGCACAGTTCCCCGGAAGCCGTCATCCTGCTCAATGCTTTTGCCAATGCAGGGTCGTTGCCAGGGTCAAATCCGAAGTCCGAGATTGTGAACACAACCCCATCCTGGAAAGAAGCTATCTTCTGTTTTATCTGTTCTCCGATTACCATAGACTGATACTGATGGCGCAAAGATACAAAAGTCAAGTTATTTACGCAAAAAACTTGACAAATTCTTTTGGATATATCAACGCCCCGCCACCGGAGTCCGCCGTTTCTGACGTTGATTCCAATGACGGGGCGATGAATCGTTCACCGGACTTTCGTCCTGCAATCTGTCAGCCCCTCGCTACAGCGAAATCTCCCCGAGCACTTCGCCGGACTTCTCCCCGGTCTTGGTGTTGATGAAGAAATACTTCAGGAACACCTTCGGGGCTGCTGCGGTGACTGCGCCGTGAGTTGCCTCATACTCGGTCTTGTGGCATTATGATGTCGCTCAAACTCATAAGAAGGCGCTGACAATTCGGTTAAAAGTAGTATATTTGCGACGGTTTAGTGCCCGTATAGACCTTGTCGCTATACCCTGCACTTAAAAACGTGCTAAGTCGGGACTCATTCTTTGTCGGATGAGTCCCGCTTTTTTTCCGCTATTGTCCCCTTAGAGAGAGAAAAACAATCTTGTCAAACTTTTGCGGTTTTTGACAATTTTGTTTTATATTTGCGGCATGACACTGACAGATCGAATAGTATCTTCAGTGGGACGATACCCGGAAGGAATCGCCTCTGCTGCATTGATGGATTTGCTCCGGGGAAAAGATGATTTCCCGGAAAGCAGTTTTCTGAATATCCTGAACCGCTTGGCCCGGGAGGGACGGATACGTAAGGTTGATGGCTTGCTGTACCCGGCTGATGCCTTCAAACCTGTTTTCCGCACCAATCCTGACGATGTGACACGCAAGTTGTTCGAC
>CAVKYA010000405.1:0-2351 GCA_963660255.1 Bacteroidaceae bacterium
TCTTCGCTGGAGGAGTTACCGATATGGGTGAGATCGAAGGGCATCCGTCCCTCATCTCCGCTTATCTTCTCGGCAAGTCGGTAAAGTAGCTTAAGTTTTTTTTCGTCATCATATATGCAAGGTTTTACAAGTTTCACATTTAGTATGTTGTGACTTATAAAATATGATGTTATGAAAACTATGATCAGACTTGTGACCATTACCTTGTTGTCTTTGACGGCGATTTCTTGTGCTATGGCCAACTACGACGATTATCCAGACTATATGTTGGGTAATGGTGCGGGAGAGATGGCGGGAGGTGACCGTTTTGACAAAGTCGCCGAAAATCCGTTCATCAAGACTAAGGAGCAGAATGTGTCAACCTTCTCCATAGACGCGGATGGCGCCTCGTACACCATTATGAGGAAATATGTCAGGAACGGTTGGCCTGTCGAGTCGGCTTCCGTAAGGATAGAGGAGTTCCTGAATTATTTCACTTTTGATTATCCTGAGCCGACAGGATCTGACTTGGTGGCGATCAATGCCGAGACCGGGCTTTGTCCTTGGAACAAGGAACATAGGCTCCTCAGACTCGGACTGAAAGGTAAGTCTTTGAATGACAGTGAACTTCCGGCCTCGAACTATGTGTTCTTGGTTGATGTGTCGGGATCGATGAGCTCAAAGGACAAGCTTGAACTTCTCAAGTCCTCATTGGTCACGCTGTTGGACTACCTTCAGCCGGAGGATCGGATTTCCATTGTGACATATTCCGGAACCGTCAGCAAATTACTTGAGTCAACCCCTGTCAAGGATGCCGCGAAGATCAAGGCGGCCATCGGAAAATTGAGCGCTTCAGGGTCCACGGCTGGCGGAAAGGCGATCGAGATGGCTTATGAGGAAGCGTTGTCCAATTATATTCCTGATGGCAATAACCGCGTCATACTTGGCACGGACGGTGATTTCAATGTGGGGGTGACAGATCCGGACGCTCTTACCGAATTAGTTGAAGGCTATGCCCGCAAAGGAATATACCTGACTGCCTGTGGCTTCGGTTCCGGCAACCTTAACGATGCGATGATGAAGAAGATTTCCGTCAAAGGCAACGGCACCTATCAGTACATAGATTCCGAGGAGGAGATGGCCAAGGTCTTTGTTCAGGAAAGGTCTAAGTTCGTTTCTGTCGCAAACGACACCAAGGTTCAGGTCACGTTCGATCCGGATGTGATTGAGAGCTACCGTCTTATCGGTTATGAGAGACGCGTTATGGACAACAAGGATTTCGAGGATGACTCTAAGGATGCCGGTGAGATCGGTGCCGGACAGACAATCACGGCTCTCTATGAGATTGTCCCGGCGGAAGGCTATAAGACAGGCGAAACGTGTGGAAAGTTTGATTGTCGTTACAAGAAATCGCTTCTTGATTCTGAAAGTCAGGCACTTTCGATTGACATCAAGGCTGCGGAAGGGCAGATGTCATCCGACCTGTCATTCGCTTCCGGAGTCACCGCCTACGGAATGGTGCTTCTTGGCTCTGAATATAAAGGTGACGCTAGCCTTGAGATGGCTTCGGAACTGGTGAAGTCGGGGCTTTCCTTCGATCCTTATGGCTACAGGGCTCAGCTTCTTGACCTTATCTCGAAGGTTAAGGTAAACGATAAGTGATGTGCTTCGGCAGGCTCAGCAACCACAGACTCAACAACTAACTGCAAGCTTAGTGGCCGATTCTTTTTGGTCACTGAGCTTGTCGAAGTGACTGTATCGTTATGTCGCTTCGACAAGCTCAGCGACCACAGATTCAGTGACCGAATAATTATTCCAGCCAACCTTCCGGGAACTGCATTGTGACGCAGTGGAGACCTCCGTGTCCGGAGAGAAGAGGACGGCAATCGATGATGATGACCTCTCTGTCAGGGAACACTTCCTGGAGTCTTGTTCGGGCGACCTCATCAAGTTCCGAACCGGTGCCCGGTACGAGAACCGCTCCGTTGATTATCAGGAAATTGGCGTAGGATGCCGGGAGAGGGTAGTCGTCAAGGAACATCTGCTTCGGCTTCGGGAGCGGAACGAGCCTGTAAGGTTTTCCGTTAAGAGTCCTGAAGGACTGAAGCTGCGCTTCCATATTCATTAAAGACTCGTAGTCAGGGTCTTCCGGGTCGTCGCTTTTGAGGTAGGCGATTGTTTCCGGACCGCAGAATCTGGCAAGGATGTCAATGTGGCTGTCCGTGTCGTCGCCGGAAAGGCTGCCGCTTTCCACCCAAAGCACACGCTTCAGGCCGAATGCCTGCTTGAGTTCGCCCTCGATCTCCTCCTGAGTGAGATATTCATTCCTGTTGTCGCTGCAAAGGCATTCCGAGGTGGCCATCAGGGTTCCG
>CAVKYA010000406.1:0-2346 GCA_963660255.1 Bacteroidaceae bacterium
TTGGGCGAAGAGCCTCGACAAGTGCCAGAAACTCGGTCACCATCACCTTGAATCCAGGTCTGAGATGCCCGATAAGATCGATGAGGATAACCCCGTCCATCCCTCCGTAAGGATGGTTGCTGACCGTGATGAACGGACCGTCAGGCAGATTTGCAAGCCTTTGCGAACCTCCCAACTGATAGTTTACTCCAAGTTTGTCCAGAAGCGCTCCGGCGAAATCCGCCCCTTGATATTCATCAATCGTGTCGTAAAGGTCGGATAATGTCTTGATGGAAAGAACCTTCCGCAGTACCCGTGCGACCGCGTTGCCGAATTTTCCTTTGAAAACCGGCGCGAGCTGCTCAATCTGTTCTACTGGAAGAAGCGGCATTACTTGTCGTTCCTCTTTGGCATCGGATCCATCTTTGCGTAACCCTTTGCGTCACTGATGATTGTCACGAAGTATATTATCACAAGCAAGGCCAGGATGACAAGGCCGGCAACATCAAGCGCCCTGAGGTCAATGTCATTGCCGAATATGCTGACCATGGTGCTGAACTCCCTGAGCGGTTTGATGAACACGAACAGTGAGGTTAGGATGATCGCGATCACCCTGAATTCAGTTGGTCCGAGTTTGGCGTAGGTGAGACGGAACTCACTCTTGAGGTGCGCGTTAACGCTGACATTCACGGTAAGGCAAAGATAGACAACGAATATCATCAGTGCCAGATCCAAACGCATAAGGTATGACAGTCCGAGACCGATGAACATAAACGCCTCGTTGATGCAATCGACCGTGTGGTCGAGATAGTAGCCGTATATAGGCCTTTGGGTTTTACGGACTCTGGCAAGAGTGCCGTCAAGGGAATCTCCGTACCAGTTCACAACAAATCCAAAGCAGCTGAGCCACAGGAAATTGATGTTGACACTACAGAGGATGTACCCGGCTCCGATCATTATCGCGCCAAGTGTGCCGATGGCTGTGAGTGTGTCCGATACGACCCATTTCGGCTGCCTCTCGGCCAGCCAGACAAGGGCCTTCTTCTCGACTCCGTTCAGGATGGAGGTCTGTATTCTTTCCGCTTTCTTGTCTGCCATATTAATTATGTGTTAGATGTTCTTGACGTAGATTCTGGCTCTCTTGTGGAGGTGGTGCTCGAATTTGCCCCAGAGATTCTGGACGTTGTGATTCTCTTCAAGTTCGCGGGTGCTCTCGACATATTTGATGCCGTTCTTGTGCATTCCCTTGCCGATCTTGGAGATGATCATCGCGTTGACTCCTTTGTCCTTATATTCATTGGAGATGGCTATCAGCAAGGCGTCGATCGTGTCGTTGTGGCGTAACGCCTTGAGAATGTGGATGAAGCCGAACGGGAACATATGCCCTTTAGCTTTCTGCAGAGCTTTTGACAGGGATGGAAGCGTGATTCCGAAGCCTACAACCTTGTCGTTCTGGTCAACGATGACTGAGACGTAGTCCAGATTGAGATTCGGGAAGAACTGGTCCTTGAGGTCCTCGCACTGGGCGGGGGAGAGCTCGGAGAAACCGTGCAGGACGGAGTAGCACTCGTTCATCACACGGAATATTCCGTCGGCATATTTGTGGAGCAGCTCATTCTTGTTCTTGTAATCGCCTTCCCTGAGGTTATAGCGTTCCCCGATCATCTCGGCAAAGTGGATGTAGCGGTCAATGTTGTCCGGGACGGTTATCTTATACTCCACAAAATCAGTCTCTTTCACAAAGCCTTCGCTCAGAATCATCGGCTCGTAGTAGGGTGCGTTGTACTTTCCGTAGGCTGTCGGGAGTTGGTCGAAACCTTCGACCAGAACTCCGGAAATGTCAAACTCAAGGAATCCTACCGGCCCTTCGATGACCTCCATACCCTTTTCTTTGGCATATTCCTTCACATTCTCCAAAAGAGCGTGTACCACTTCCTGGGATTCCACAAAGTCTATCCAACCGAAACGACAGATCTTTTTGTCAACCTTTTTGTTGTACTTATAGTTTATGATCCCGGCGACCCTGCCGACAATCTTGCCGTTCTCATCGTATGCCAGCCAATATTTTCCTTCACAAACCTCAAAGGCCCGGTTTTTGTCCGGTGTGAGGGTGTCCATTTCCATCGACTCGATCTGTGGGACGTAGTATTTGTTGTCCGCGTACAATTCATTCGGGAACTGGACGAAACGCCTCAGATCCTGTCTGCTGATCACTTCCTTGGTTGTAATAGCCATTGTTCTTTTACTTTACAATCCGCTAAGGTAGTAAAAAATCGTAAAATATTATATTTTTGAATATACAAAATAGTCCCGGCAGAGTCAAAAAGCAAGTGCAACATTACAACAAAAATTTGAAAAACTCATCCT
>CAVKYA010000407.1:0-2345 GCA_963660255.1 Bacteroidaceae bacterium
GACGGCAGCGACATCTTCCTCTTCCAGAACGCCCACATGAAGGAGGCCAGGGAGACGGACATAACGTTCCCGAAAAGCGTGACTTCAGGAAAGCACGCCTGGCTTTACGACCCCGCGTCCGGCAAGAGGTTCGTCCTTCCTGTCGGAAAAGACGGAAGGATGCATTTCCGCTTCGGCCCTTCGGAGACTTATCTGTTCGTGTTCAACAGGATGGGCGGCGGCGCTCCGGAGTGGAAAACGCTTCCGCTTGACGGACAGAACGAGATTCAGGTGGCGGGATCATGGGCTCTCAAGATGCATCACAGTTATCCTGACAGCACCTGGACGGCCAGCCTTGACAGCCTTGCGGACTTCAAGGACATGAAGGACACAGCCTTCAAGAACTTCATGGGCGATGTGACCTACACCAAGACGGTGACGCTGTCCGGGGCACTTCCGAAGTACCTCAACCTCGGCAAGGTGGCCGACATCTGTGAGGTTTGGGTCAACGGCAAGCCGGCGGGCGTGAAGTGGTTCGGTGAGCGTGTGTATGACGTGACCGGACTTCTCCGCCAAGGAGAGAACACCATCGAGGTCAAGGTCACTACTATGATGGGCAATTACATGCAGACCCTCAAGGACAACAAGGTCGCTCAGCGTTACATACTGAAGCGCGGGCAGCCTTATGTCAGCGCAGGTCTTATAGGACCGGTTAAATTATATTAATAAATTATTGATGATGAAGACTTTATTCAGAACCGCAGCGGCTGCGCTGCTCTTCGCCGGGTCGGCTGTGACCCTCGGGGCCGCCGACTACTTCGCCCGCGATTTCGGAGCGAAGCCGGACGGGCTGACACTGAACACGGCCAGCATCCAGGCCGCCATCGACTTCGCCTCCTCCCGCGGCGGTGGGCGTGTCGTGCTTGACGGAGGCGACTATGTCTGCGGGTCAATCTACCTTAAGAACAATGTCACCCTCCACATCGAGAAGGACGCTGTGCTTCTCGGCTCTCTGAACCCTTACGATTATCACAGGAATCCCGAAGCACGCTGGACGGCTCTAGTTTTTGCCGTCGGGCAGGAGAACATCGGCATTACCGGTGAGGGTGTGGTTGACGGCCGCGGCTTCGAGGTGGGAGTCCGCTTTGTGGATTTCGTCCACATGGGGCTTATCGAGGACAAGCTAGGCAATGACCGCATCAACGAGGGCATCAGGCCTGAAAACATCCATATGTACCGCTGCAACAACATCACCGTCAAGGACATCACCCTCAAGGATCCGGCCTGCTGGACCCAGCAGTACGACAAGTGCCGCAACCTCCTCATCGAGGGAATCACGGTTGACGCGAAGTGCTACTGGAACAACGACGGTCTGGATGTGGTGGACTGCAGCGACGTTGTCGTGCGTGACTGCTATATCGACGCGTCCGATGACGCCTACTGCTTCAAGAGCCACAACACCGACGGAGTGAGCGAGAACATCCTCGTGGAGAACTGCGTGGGGCGCAGCAGCGCGAACGGCATCAAGTTCGGGACCTACACCCGTGGCAAGTTCAAGCACTTCAGGTTCAAGAACATGACCATATTCGACACCTACCGCAGCGCGATCACAATCGCTACAGTCGATGGTGCCCAGATAGAGGACGTGGAGATCGACAGCCTCAGGAGCATCAACACCGGCAACCCGATCTTCCTCCGCACCGGCACCCGCAATGTCAATGCTGGCCAGCAGGCCTATCTCAAGGACATAGTGATCAAGAATATGTACGCGGAGGTTCCGCTTGACAAGCCGGATGCCGGCTACAGCTACGAGGGCCCGGTCGAGGACCTTCCGCGCAACGTCTGCCCGAGCATCATCGCCGGCCTCCCAGGCCTCCGCATCGAGAACGTCAGGATGGAGAACATCGAGATCGTCTATCCGGGACACGCCGACCCTGAATATGCCTACGCGGGTACCTCCAAGGAGGAGCTTGACGCGATCGAGGAGCAGGAGACCCGTTACCCGGAGTTCTCCAACTGGAAGGAGCTTCCGGCATGGGGATTCTACATCCGTCACGCAGACGGCATCGTCTTCGACAACGTGAAGCTCACGGTTGACGGGGAGGACTACCGTCCGGCCATCGTCACCGACGACGTGAACGGACTTCGTATGAAGAGCCTCCAGATCAATCAGGAGACCGCGCCTAAGGGCAAGAAACAGATAATCACCAAGGACACCAAGAACATCAAGAAGAAATGAAAAGAATATTGTTATTGACGGCTTTGCTGCTGTTTTCTGTTGTGGGATTCTCCCAGAATGTCTATAAGGCCTCAATGTTCAACATCAAGAGCGACGGGCTGCACGACAACACCACGAGCATCCAGGG
>CAVKYA010000408.1:0-2338 GCA_963660255.1 Bacteroidaceae bacterium
AAGACAGACTATATATGACACAGACGTTGTTCCTACGTAATGGAAGAGCCTTTTTGTAAGATTTCAGTTGGTTGTTTGAACTGATAGTGTAATAAATAACTAAATTTGTCTCGTGACATGCAAGTTTTTCGGAAAAACGAGTTTTATAGGTATGAAAAAGATTCTACATATTTTGAGTTGCACCGTCATAATGGTGGCCAGCCTTTGCGGATGTGAGAAAACAGGGAATAAAGAGTCTGTTCCCAAGGTTGATTTGAAAGACTGGCCGCTCACTGACTGCTCGACCAGCACCCGTCCGGTCCGGGATCTCGTGGCATACAAGCTCCTTGGTGTACCATACGAGTGGGAAGAGGACTGGCTGAGTGGCACGACTTACATCATTCAGCCGGATTTCGCCAGAGCAGAATTATCATTCTCCTACAAAGACTACTTGTCCAAGAATCTCTGCAGCGGCACACACGGAGCCTACGAGAATCTTATTGAGTCCAAGACGGATGTGATCATCGCAAGTCGTGATATATCCAGGAACGAGTTGGAATTGGCACGCAATAGTGGTGTCGAGATTGAGACGGAGCCTTTGGCAATCGACGCTCTTGTGTTCATAGTAAACCCGAAGAATCCCGTCAAGAATCTGAGTTCCGACCAAGTACGAAAGATTTACACCGGCGAGATCACCAACTGGAAGGAAGTAGGTGGAGTAGACCACGCCATCACTCCGTACATCCGCAATGAGGATTCGGGAAGTCAGGAAAAGATGGAGACTCTTGTGATGAAAGGACTGACTATGATTGACGGAACTTATATGCCGGAGATCATTGGCTCACAGATGGCCTCGCCATATCTTCAGATTGAAATGGATGAATATGGCATCGGCTACACGCCGTTCTTCTACTGCACGGCGATGGTTCGTGATCTACTGAAGGTGAATATGCTGTCTATTGACGGTGTTACACCGAGTAAAAAGTCTCTTTCTGAGAATACCTATCCTTTTGTGTCAAGCATTTACGCAGCCGTGCGCAAGACTGAGAGCCACGAGAGTATGGCATACAAACTCTTTCAGTTCCTGTTCACGAGGCAGGGTGCGGATACGGTTGACGAGAGCGGGTATATCGCAATAAGGCAGTAATTATCTTAAAGTGGTTCTGCCAGATTAACGCTCATCCTTCAAGATCATCTATTGACAGCAGGAATGATGTCTTCGTATAACTGTTACGATATCCGGTAGTCGTGTCTATGAGTGAATACCTGCAATAGACTTGGTATTCCGGCAAAGCCAGTCCCCAGATAGCCTTGTAATCCTCAACCAATACCGAGGCTTCGTAACCAGCATTTGATGCGACGTTCTCTTCCGCAATAAAAGTCCGCATAAGTCCTGGCCTCACTCCTGCTCCCGGGCTTGTGAGTTGCAGCCTCAGACGAAGCCTATATCGGCCGGCATCGCATCCGTCCTCCGTCAGTACCTTGAAGTTGATTCTAAGTGTGCCGCCGTTATCAGCCTCAACTGCTGACACGAGCTCAATATGCACAACAGGGAATGGTCTCCATTCTTTCGGAATCGGAATATGCTCATTTCCAAGTTGGGCGAATCCGTGATATGCAGATACGAATAGATTGTGACCAGTGATATGAGAGGAGCCGTCAAACGGTGGTCGATGGGACGGAACGACCTTGGCGCATTCATTCCATCGGAGCTGAACCTCGTGGTCAAGTGTTCGCCACGCGGCAAGCGCACGCCGATGGATTTCAGAAACTGCAATCTGCCCTGCCGTTCGTGGGAACCTACAGACTGACTTCTTCCGAAAATAACACTGCCCGTTCCGGTGATAGAACGTGATGTTTCCGACTGATGCCCAACAGTCAGAGAACCTTGAATTTGGAATATACTTCGGCATAGCCTCAACGATTGACTGGTTAATGATGTTGTCAGGATTGGAGGACTGTGCCCGGAAAGGATGTATGGCTTGAAGCCTTCCCCACATAGGTAACTCATAGGGACTTCAACGGGAACAAATTTACTGATAATCCGGCAATATCGAAGACTCTGTATTGCCTATGCTCTCTAAAAAACGAAAAGCCGATTCTTTTATTTACGCAATGGCATATATATACTTATTTCTCGCTTCTGGCGTGTGATGTGGTTCCATTATGCACGGACCTTGGAGCGTGCGGATATTCTCCGCTCGACTCGTAGGAAGTCGGAAAGGACGATGCGAGAGCATCGTTCTTTCTGTCTTCAGTAGAGTGAGCAGGCAAGCCGACAGGCGCGGCAGGAGCCGGACGGTAAGACGGTCGATGCGAGAGATGACGGTCTTTCCGGCTCTGGCACGGATGGTTGAAT
>CAVKYA010000409.1:0-2328 GCA_963660255.1 Bacteroidaceae bacterium
TGTCGCGACACTGCTCCGTCAACGCTCCGTCAACAGACGAGGTGATTATCTCTGTAAACTTATCCGTCATTGAAATATTCATTGATCCGGCCGCAAATTTCGTCATTTTCCATGACATTCGGAATCCCAACTGATAAGTACGGATGTTCTATAAGTAATTATGCCAAAAATGAAAGGATGCAGGAATGAAAAAACTTGTATATTTGTTTAATATATTAAACCACAACGACGAATGAAGAAAATTCTGATTGCCGTCGCCTGCTGCGCGATGACACTTCTCGCCCAGGCGAATCCGGCTCACAAAGTGAAGATCAATGATGGCCTTACGGTCAGTGTGGAGGCTTGCTCCGAGAGCATATTCAGGATCAAGGTGTCCCCGAGGAAGGATTTCACCGAGTCCCTGATGGAGCGTTATGAGATCATCAAGACCGACTGGAGTGAGGTGAACACCAGCGTCTCCGACAAGGGAGGGGTCTGGACGTTGAAGACTCCGGAATATTCATTGGCCATCAACAAGAAGACTGGCGTGATGACCGTGAAGGACGCCAAAGGTGGAAGCGTGATAAAAGAGGTGAAGTTCCTGCCTGAGAAAGAGGAACTTTGCGGCACGATGAGGGCTTTCATCAACGAGAAGTACGCCGATCTGAAGGTGGCCGATAACGGTGGCGGCATCATCGGAGATGACAACGGCAAGTTCGGCGAGGTGGACAAGAATGAGATCCCCGCTGCCGACGCTGTCAGCATCATCAGCCTCAGCATGGAGAACGGCGAGAGGTTCTACGGCGGCGGCAGCACCAGCCGCGACCACATCCAGCACAGGGGCGAGTTCCTCAGGATGTGGACGACCTACCAGCAGACAGAAATCCCGATGCCGTTTATGATGAGCTCGCGAGGCTGGGGCGTTTACAACAACTCGACCCGCAAGAGCTTCTTCGACATCGGCAGCCAGCAGAAGACCAAATTCAACATAATCAACACCTTCGATGAGGCTGACTTCTACTTGATGATGGGCAAGGACATGCCGGCTGTGCTTAATGAATATACCCTCGTCACGGGCCGCACCTACGTCCTGCCGAAATGGGCCTACGGACTCTGCTTCGGTCCGAATATGAAAGAGGAGCAGTTCGACATACTGAACGACGCCGTGCGCTTCCGTCAGTTCGATGTGCCTTGCGACGTGTTCTGGCTTGAGCCTCAGTGGATGGAGAAGCGCTACGACTTCTCGACCAAGAAGAAATGGAATTACGACAGGTTCTCCCCGGAACCTTATTGGCTTCAGAACCAGTACCCTAAGACGATGCACAACCGTCTGTTTATCGGAAAGTTGCGCTCGATGGGTTTTCATCTCGGACTCTGGCTCTGCGAGGAATATGACCTGAGCATCCAGGAGGAGGACATCATCGCCGAGCGCACCGGCGGCAAGCTTTCCGGTCAGGAGCACTGGATGGATCACCTGACAGTATTTATGGATCAGGGCGTCGAGGGATTCAAGCTGGATCCTGCCCGCACCATCGACAACCACACGAATTGGAAATATTACAACGGTCGCACTGACAAGGAGATGCACAACCTCAATCAGGTTCTGCTCCCTAAACAGATGCGTGAGCTTGGCCGCAAGTACAACGGCAAACGTACCTGGCATCACTACTGTGGCGGCTGGTCCGGAACACAGCGTTGGACGGCCTCGACTTCTGGCGACAATGGCGGTGGAAAAACCGCTCTGTACGACCAGCTTAACCTTGGAATGAGCGGGTTCCTCAACACTTCTTGCGACGTGATGAGCGTTCCTCGCGAGCTTGAGATGCAGGGACTCCATTTCGGTCTCTTTCTGCCTTGGGTGCAGATAAACAGCTGGTTCTCAATGATGCATCCGTTCTACTACGCGCAGCAGGAGCAGGACATCTACCGTTTCTATGTGAAGCTGAGATATTCATTGGCTCCGTACATCTACTCGATGGCGCTTGAGGCGGCGCAGAACGGTATGCCGATCGTGCGTTCGATGCCGCTTTGCTTCCCGGAGGACCGCAACTGCGACGATATGACTTATCAGTATATGTTCGGCGACAATTTCTGCGTGGGCATATTCACAAACGAGATTTATCTGCCTAAGGGGACTTGGACGGATGCTTGGAGCGGCGAGAAGGTTGTCAGCAAGGGGGAGACTTTCACTCGTGAGTATCCTTCCAACCGCGCGGGGCTGCTTTTCATCCGCGAGGGGGCGATCATTCCGACGCAGCCTGATGTTGAATATCTCGGGGCGCGTCCGTTCGACCGCGTCATCCTGAAGGTTTATCCTCACGGGGACAGCGAGTACACCATGTTCGACGA
>CAVKYA010000410.1:0-2280 GCA_963660255.1 Bacteroidaceae bacterium
GTGCATCGTGGAATTCAGGACGGTCGGGATGACCCATTTCTGAATATAAGGCTCGGCGGCGGTGATTCCCTTCTCGGCCGCTGCGGTCGCCAACAACTTTCTGTCAGCCGTACCTTCTTTAACAAGGTCAAGAATCAAATCCTCTGTTCCGGGAATATCCACGAGAGCCGCCACGGCTGTGGAGGCGAGGACAGAGTCGCTGACATATTCCTTAAATAACTGAGCGTCCGCCGGTTTCGTGATCTGACGGAGCAGGTTCAGCAAGAGAGCCTTGTTGTTGCTATCCGCGATAGCCTTGATGGCCTGTGTGAATCCCTCACGAACCTTGTCCACGCACTGAGGATTGGCCGAAGCATAGCTTGCGAGACCTGTGAGAGCATATTCATAAAGATTGTTCCTCACGCCTTCGCCGGCCGGCTTCATCATCCTGGCGGTCTCCACCACTGAGGCGGGAGCGGCCGCGGCGAGGTCTGCCATTTGTGTGTTGAAATCCGCCGCATTGTTGGCGGGCATAGCCGCAAGCACGTCTGCCACAACGGTTTCCACGGTTCTCTGCCTTGCGTCCTGAGCATTGATCGTAAGGGCGGCCGCAAGGAATAGTATAGATGTAATTAACTTCTTCATATTCACGAATATATTAAAGGATCATTGAACCCCAAGGGGCACGCATCGGCTGGTTGATGAGCTGGTTGGCGGCATCGTCATTAATGAAGAGCTGCTTGTCCGGATCGAAGTTCAGGGTTCTGCCAAGACGCAGGGCGCACGCTCCGATGTTGACAATCGTGCAGCTGTGATGGCCGTTGTCCTCGGCCAGAGCGAATTTCTGGCGGGTCTTCACGCACTCAAGAAAATCAGTGTGGCGTGGCTCCGGATCAGGAAGCGAGTTGATGACATCCATCACGTTAGGGATCGTGCACTCGAATCCCTTGTAAACCTTGCCGTTAGGGCCTTCGATGTAAGGCACTTTGCCCTTGCTCTCGAAACCTTCGCCCTCAAGGATGATCTTGCACCCGTCGGCGTAGGTGTAGGTGATGCTCCGCCATATTCCCACAGCGTCAGGATGCTGCTGCGGAGCGTCCACCTCGACCTTCACAGGGAAGGTGTCGTCCTTGCCGAGGATGTACTGCACAGGGTCGATGTAGTGCTGTCCCATGTCCCCGAGACCGCCGGACTCGTAGTCCCAGTAACCGCGGAAAGTCTGGTGCACACGATGAGGATTGTACGGCTTGTAAGGAGCCGGTCCGAGCCACATGTCGTAGTCCAGCTCGGCTGGAACAGACTGAGGCACAAGATTTTCCTTGCCCGTCCAGTAGAACTTCCAGGTAAAGCCGGTGGCTCCGGAGATCCTGACGGTCAGAGGCCAGCCCAGAAGTCCGCTCTGCACAAGTTTCTTAAGCGGCTCGACAGTGGTGCCGAGACCGTAGAACGTGTCCTTGAAGCGGAACCAGGTGTCCAGACGGAAGATCCTGCCGTACCTGTTGACGGCCTCGACTACTTTCTGGCCCTCCCCTATCGTCCTCGTCATAGGCTTCTCGCAGAAGATGTCCTTACCGGCCTTGCAGGACTCCACGGCCATGATTCCATGCCAATGGGAAGGGGTGGCGATGTGAACAATGTCAACATTAGGATCGTGCACGAGATCTCTCCAATCGGTGTAGGCTTGGAGTTTTGTACCGAACTTCTCGACTCCTTTCTTTAGAGCGTTGTCAAGGTGGTTTTTGTCCACATCACAGACCGAGACCAAGCGGCAGCGCTCGTCACTCGCAAAGTGAAGGCCACTCATTCCGATTCCGCCCGTTCCGATGATTCCTCGCGTCAGCTGATCGCTGGGAGCCACGTATTTCTTGTTTCCTCCCATAGCGCCAAGCACATTACGTGGCAGGATCGTGAACAAAGCCAGTCCAGCCGCCGATTTCTTCAAAAAACTTCTTCTGGATTCTCCCATAGTGCTATTGTGATTAAATTACATTCTAAAATATGAACGTACCCTGCAAATTTACATTAATATTTTTGTTCCCGACCACCACATGAGTCTCATTTCTGTCAAAATAGAATCAAATTAAAGAATAAACAAAAAAAGAGTGGCGGAAATCGCTTTCTGCCACTCGATCTATATTTTATTGGAATATATATTCCTACTCAGCCTGACGGTCGTTGCGACGGCCACGGCCACCACGGTTGCCGCGACGGTCTCCACGGTCTCCCCTGCGCTCGCCACGGTCTCCGCGTGAAGGACGTGAACCACCCTGCGCATTGGCTGCGGCAGCTGTGTTAGGAGTG
>CAVKYA010000411.1:0-2278 GCA_963660255.1 Bacteroidaceae bacterium
TACGACCAGATCCGCTTCACGTTGCTTCCCCGTGAATATTTCCGGTGAGCAAGTCCGGTTCCCGTGGATTTAGATGTTCAGAAGCAGGTTAGGCTTGATGGTGTCGATCATATTCCGTGGCACGCCACATTCTTTGGCGATTCCGGTCCACTTGGATGTGGCTTCGCACACTTGGTCTATTATTTCGGCCGCGTTCTTGATGTTGTTTGAGGCGGCGCATTCCAGCAAGTCTTTTTTTGTGATGTCATCGAATTTTCCATTGACGGACATTTGGTGAGTGGCGGTCCAAAGCCCCAAAGGGTTGTAGGCGTATCCCATGTCGTAAGCCGGTGAGAGTTTCCATGTACCGTTTTCATCCATCAGAAAGGAGATATTCTTTGTGTGGTCATCCTGATTCCTTGCCACTACATTGAACACCATCCTGCGGAACATCTCCTGCGCTTGGGAATATGGTAGCCTCAAGCGCCGCATCACTGTGTACGCCTGCTCGTATGAATATCCTCTCCTGAGGCGAAAGTCGTAGTGAGCTATGCCGCACAATGTCTGCATGTGGAGCTTCCGGCCGTTCTCCCTGTCGAATCTTTTGGTGAGGAAATGCGCCCGACCATTTTCCTCAATCAGCGAACACTCTGACATTTCTATTTCGCATTCCTTCGCCAGTCTGTAGAATGAATATTCCAACCTTCCGAAGTTCTTGGTCTCTCTGAATCCGGCTTCGACTGAGACTCCGTCCAACTTTATAAGGTAATAATCAAATCCTTCCGGGGCTGCGACCTGCCCTGAACGAACCTCTCCGGTGTCTTTGTTGTAGGCGATAATGGCTTTGGCTCTCTGTCCTCCGGCGGATGTTCCGAGGCGAAGAATCTCCGCGATGGCTGCTTTCCTGTCCTGGTTCAAGTTGGCGGCGAACGCTTCTTTTTTTGAGAGGGCTTCTTTTGCGACTTCGACCAGGGAGTCTATTTCTATACGAATGTCCGGGTCGGTCTCCGGGCCTGTCGCCGGTTCGAATTCCAAAGCTCCCATACATCTCTTTCCGAGAAAACACAATGTTTCCACCGGGTTCCCGGAAGTCCTTCCGGTAAGTGCCAACCATCTGTCAAACAAGGCCCGTCCATAGGTGTCTGGGAGTGAATCCGCCAACATCCCCGGCAGACCATTGAAAGTCTCCCAATCCAAACCACTGAATGAATATACGCGTCCTTGCCTTACGGGCATCATCAGAGGAGACGGCTCGATGTTTTTACCGGCAAATTCTTTGTCATATTCAAACAGGGCCACATTGCGTCCGTTATCCCAGCGGAAAGTTCCGACTTTCTGTCCGAACATCCTTACTTTAGCCACATCTACCATTCCGATTCCTCCTTTTCGGTTTTGATCTTGCCGACCGCGCGTTTCCTTGAACTCTTTTTGCCGGTGTTGATTAACTCGTAATATTCACTGGGGCTCAGCTGTTCCTCGGTGATGAGGCTTTGGATTGTGTCAAGTTCGCCCAAAACCCTCATAACGCGTAGCAGTGACTCAAATGAGCCAATCTCGCCGTTTTCTATCTTCTTTACCGAGGATAACGAGATGTCCGCTTCTTCGGCAAGGCTTTTCTGCGTTATGTTCTGCCTTAGTCTGACCGATTTTAGTTTTTCCCCAATCCGCTTTTGCACCTGTGTGTCTGATAAGCTGTAAATATCGTCCATAAGGGCTTAAATTTAAACTATTGTTGTGTAAATATAGTAATAATAGTTTAATATTAAGCTATAATAAAATCTTTGTTTCGCCAATGGTTGACTATTAAAGTTCGGTAATCGGCCAAGATTGATTATATTCGCACATTATGAGATTGATAATGAGGAAATTTTTTATCGTTGCTATTGTGGCTTTGACGGTTGCGTTTTCGATGAATGCGCAGACTGGGGCGTGGACTGGAAAATTGAAGGTGTCGGGCGTGGAGCTGGCTTTGATATTCAACATAGGTGATGATTCTGCCACGCTTGATGTGCCGGATCAAGGGGCGAAGGAGATTCCGGTCGAGGTGTCGCGGGACGCGGTGTGTGGAATCACGCTGAATGTGCCGGCTATCAACGCTTCGTTCAAAGGACTATGGGCCGGGAAGGTCATCGCCGGGACTTTCACCCAGCACGGAATGTCGTTCCCTATGACGCTAACACCCGGCGCACCGGTCATCAGGCGGCCGCAGACTCCGGCCGGACCCTTCCCTTACGCTACCGAGGATGTGTCGTTCACGAACGGAGACGCTGTCCTGAAAGGAACGCTGACGCTTCCCGAG
>CAVKYA010000412.1:0-2265 GCA_963660255.1 Bacteroidaceae bacterium
TACGGCTGGCTTGAGAAGAACAAGAAGGCCGACGGCAGCAAGTATGACCTTGACAGAGACGGTTTGAGGATCTACACGACCATCAACTACAAGATGCAGAAATATGCCGAGGAGGCTGTCGCCGAGAGGATCCGCGACCTTCAGGCTGATTTCCGCAGGGATTTGAGGAGCAAGACCAACAAACCTTTCTCCAACGACATAGACGAGGAGACAAGGGACAGGGTGATGCGTCAGGCCAGACGCTGGAGCGACCGCTATCGCACCCTCAAGAAAGAGGGATTGACCGAGGCTCAGATCCTCAAGACGTTCTCCCAGCCGGTGAAGATGCGCGTGTTCGCCTATAATAAGAAGGGTTACGCCGATACGACGATGACCCCGGACGATTCGATCCGTTACTACAAGTCGATTCTCCGTACAGCCTTTGTGGCGATGGAGCCTGGTACCGGACACGTCAAGGCTTACGTCGGAGGCCCTAACTACCGCTATTTCAAGTACGACAATGTCCGTCAGGGCAAGCGTCAGGTCGGCTCGACGATCAAGCCGTTCCTCTACACGCTGGCTATGCAGGAGGGGTTGACTCCGTGTGACAAGGTCGTGAACCTTCCGCAGACATTCGTGCTCCCGGACGGCAACACCTGGACTCCTCGAAGCACGGACAAGGAGCAGTGGATAGGAAAGACAGTCACCTTGAAATGGGGTCTGACGAACAGTTCGAACAACATCTCGGCCTACCTGATGAAGCAGTTCGGCCCTGAGGCTATGGCGGATATGATGCGCAGGATGGGTATCCAGAGCCACATCGACGAGGTCCCGGCGCTTTGCGTGGGACCGGCTGACCTGTCGCTTTGGGAGATGGTGGCCGCCTACAACACGTTCCCGTCGAGGGGCGTTTACATCGAGCCGATGTTCGTGACCAGAATCGAGGACAACCAAGGCAATGTCATAAGCGAGTTCACAAACCGCAAGCGTGAGGCGATAGGGGAGAACACAGCCTACCTGATGGTCAACCTAATGGAAGGCGTGGTGCAGGGCGGAACCGCAAGCAGGCTCCGCTACCGTTACAAGCTGATGGGGGAGATCGCCGGAAAGACCGGAACCACCAACGACAACGCCGACGGATGGTTCATAGGCTACACGCCGACCCTCGTGGCGGGAATATGGACGGGTGCGGAGGACCGTCAGGTGCACTTCCAGTCAATCACTTACGGCCAAGGAGCGCATATGTCCCTGCCTACCTGGGGAATATTTATGCGCAAGGTCATCGAGGACGGCACTCTCGGCATCTCGGAGAACGACCGCTTCATCGCTCCAGCCGGCGTAAGCTTCGACCTGAACTGCACTGGAGGCGATAATGACGCAACGGAAGCGCAGCAGAAGACGGAGGACTACTATTTTGAATAGCAAGGAATATATTAGGAATATTTAATATAGGAATATGGGCAAGTACCAGAGGATTGCAGTGATTTATGGAAGCGACTCTTCGGAATGGGAGGTCGCTTGCCGCAGCGGGGAGTTTGTCGCTTCACGCATCGACGGGACGAAGTACGATGTCTATGAGATTTTCGCACGGTTCGGTAAATGGTCTCTTGTGGCGATGAAGAAACGGGACGCTATGCGTATTCCTTTCGCAGAGGGAGCCAGGCCGGAAATTGACAAGACTGATTTCTCCGTGAAGGTTTACGGTGAGAAGATAAAGTTCGACTATGCCTACATCGTCCAGCACGGCACGCCGGGCGAGAACGGCCTGCTTCAGGGCTATCTTGAGATGTTGGGCGTTCCGTTCAGCAGTTGCAGCGCGTTTGTCTCCGCCGTTGCCTTTGACAAGTTCGCCTGCAAGAGTTATCTGCGTGAGGTTGATTTTGTGAGGTGCGCCCCGGATGTCTATGTACGCAACGGAATGGACATCGAGTCCGTCTGCCGTAAGGTGGAGGAAAAACTTACGTTCCCTGTGTTCGTGAAGCCTACCGATGGCGGATCAAGTTTCGGGATCACCAAGGTCCGCAAGGCCGAGGATCTGCCCGAGGCGATTCAGTTCGCCTTCTCCGAGGGACCGTCAGTCATCATCGAGCAAGGGATCTCAGGTCGTGAGTTCACCTGCGCGGCATACTCCGATGCAGAAGGAGTCAAGTCTCTGCCTGTGATACAGATAGTCACCGAGAACGATTACTTCGACTACGACGCCAAATATAACGGACAGAGCCAGGAAATCTGCCCGGCTCCGATCAGCGAGGAACTGAGCGGACATATTCAGGAAGTAAGTAAAAG
>CAVKYA010000413.1:0-2264 GCA_963660255.1 Bacteroidaceae bacterium
GCCTGAATCAGGTAACGGAACGGTTTCCACCACGTCCAATGCACGCTAGTACTCCTCACCGGAGAATCAGGAGCAGGCTGATTTTGTGATGAACCCAATGGACAAGTGATAGATTATGAAGGGAATATCACTCAATATACAAAAAGGAATATAATGGGGAATGACAAAACTACGAAAATCCGTGAAATAGGAGGCGTACGGAAAGAGCAGGCAAAGGAACTCAACAAGAAGATCTTCAACAATGAGAACGATGAAGGTGCTGGGACGGAGATCTTCGACATCGCTGTGGACAGAAATGTGCTGCGGGGCTATCTTCAGAGAATGGCGGAGGAAAGCAGGAAGCAGTTCAAACCGTACTCCGAGGCCCGTCATTGCTATGTGGCCATCAAAGCAAAATTCGAGTATGTCTTTGACTCCAACAAGAGAGAGTGCAAACTGAGTGTTTACAAGCGGACCGGCGACATACATGTTGTGGAGGTTGAGATAATCGAGGGTGTGATTGATGTCGTCAGGAAAGCCGTATTGCTTGAAGACAAAGACATCAACAAGGTGGGAAAGGTACTGAATAGCAAGGACATGGTGGACAAGCTTTACGACTGGATCTACCACGTGGAAGAAGGAAACTACGACAAGGATGTCATATTCAACGGCGATGAGCCACTTTGGAAGAAGTACAACAGGATAGGAACCTTGCATCTGCCGGAATCGTTGCGCATACCTTCCGGGAAATGGGAAAGCCCTTTCGCATCTTACCAGCAGAGGCCGTTTGTCTGGGCGGCTCCGACAAAATATTTCAAGGTAAAGATCTCCCAAGTTGACAATCAGTCTGAATTCCTAACAATTCAGGACGGGGTGCTATATTCAAAAGACATGACGAGATTGATCTTTTGTCTGGAGGACAAGGAATATTTTACCGTTCCGGACTCGGTCACTTGCATCGATCCTTTCGCATTCTGCCTTCAGAAAAGGCTCAGGAATATAACGCCGAACGACGGAATCCAGATTATCGGAGCGGCGGCGTTCATGGGATGCGAGTCTTTGGAGACATTCACTGTGCCGCAGTCTGTCACGGAAATATTCAGTGACACTTTCGATGGGTGCAAATCCATGAAAAGCATCCAGTTGCACAATGGAATCACCAGCATTGGAAGCCATGCGTTCAGGCATTGCGAGGCATTGGAGAGTGTCAGTCTTCCGGCCGGGTTGACCTATCTTAATAGTTTTGAATGCTGCTATTCTTTGGAGGAGATAGACATTCCCGGTACGGTCGAGAGCATTGACGGCTTCATGTTCTGCAGGAATCTTCGGAAGGTCACATTGCATGAGGGAGTCAGGAATATTCATGACTATGCGTTCCGTTTCTGCGACAACCTTGAAGAGATCAACTTCCCGGAAGGATTGGAGGGAATAGGAGTGCGGGCGTTCTTTCCGTCCAGTATTAGGAATGCGGATTTTCCGTGGTCCCTGAAGAAAATCGGTGCGGAAGCGTTCTACCATAATGAGAGATTGAGTCACCTCAAGTTCAGGTCTGTTGTCGAAGTCGATGAATGCGCGTTCGCCTGTTGCAAGGCAACCGACATCGAAAAGCCCCAAGACATGACCTTTGGACCCAAAGTCTTCGTGCAGGACACATCGTATGACAAGTTCTGCTTTTGGGATTGACCGGTGATGCCACGTGCATATTCAATAAACAAATAAAAAAAGTTTCGGTATTACACACTTCGGGCTTGCACCTAATCCCTTCGGTAGCACTTTCGGCCTCTTTTGCTTCCCGAGAGTGCGGGATACACTCTTGGGGAACGTTTGCCCCACGTTTCGTCTCCCGAGGGTGCCGCCAAGCTCTTCCGGGCCACACTATTTTCCTTTTTCGCTTCTGAAAACTGACAAATTAGACAACAATAGCTGACGAAATTTGTAAAATAAGGCATTGTAGAGAGTGATTATCTGCAAAATAAGGCGTTGACACTCTGGCGCGGCATTAACTCGATAGTAGTCTCAAAAGTGAAATCCGGGTGTCGCGCGCGTCTTATGATGCTTAATATTGAACGTAAGTGATAGATTTCATAGGGGAAAACACTCTAACCTTATAAAAAGCAAGAAAATGAAGAATATCGTTCTACCAATATTATTGTTTCTCCTGAGCGTCACCCAGCCTCTTTATGCGCAGAATGACTATTACATGAGACAGGCACGGTCGTACCAAAGGGAAGCCGAATATTATACAAGGCAGGCTTTGCGGTATGAGCGCGAGGTTGAGTACTACA
>CAVKYA010000414.1:0-2262 GCA_963660255.1 Bacteroidaceae bacterium
CTCTACACAAAGAAGGAATATCGCAACTTCGTCTATCGTTTCGAGTTCTGCTTCCTTCGTGAGGGCGTGAACAATGGTGTTGGCGTCAGGACTCCGATGGGTGTTGACGCGGCCTATGACGGAATGTGCGAGGTGCAGATTCTTGACCACGACGCTCCGATGTATGCCAAACTCCGTGAGTATCAGGTTCACGGTTCCGTCTATGGCGTGATTCCGGCCAAGAGGATCGTTCACAAGCCTCTCGGAGAATGGAGCACCGAGGAGATACGTGTCGAGGGTGACAACATCAAGGTGACCGTCAACGGCGAGGTCATCGTGGACGGCAACATCCGCAAGGCTTGCAAGGGGCACAATGTGGCTCCGGACGGAAGCAAGAAGAATCCTTACACTGTTGACCACAAGAACCATCCTGGAATGTTCAACAAGAAAGGTTACATTTCGTTCTGCGGCCACGGAGAGGGTCTGAAGATCCGCAATGTCCGCATCCTTGACCTCGGGGACAAGAAATAGTAACTGACTGATATCTAATTAAAAACACCTTTCTCTTTAGTGCTGTTTGACTAAAGGGAAAGGTGTTGGATTTTGATAATCAGTTTGTTGTCCGCCACGGTGATATTAAGGCTTTGAGGCGGACGGAGTGAGGCTCCTTTAGCAGTTCATCGCGCCGCAGCAGTGGATGACCTGACCGGAGACATAGCTGGAGAGGTCGCTGGCGAGGAAGACGGCCACGTTGGCGACATCCTCCGGAGTGCCTCCACGACGGAGCGGAATCTGCTTCACCCAAGCGTCGCGCACTTCCTCTGAGAGGGCGTTGGTCATATCCGAGATGATGAATCCCGGAGCGATGCAGTTGGCTCTGATGCCACGTGGACCCATCTCCTTGGCGATGGACTTGGCCAGACCGATGAGACCGGCCTTGGAGGCTGAGTAGTTGCACTGGCCGGCGTTTCCGGAAACTCCCACGACGGAAGACATATTGATGATGCTTCCGCCTCTCTGACGGGCCATAATCGGGGTCAGAGCGTGGATGAAGTTGAACGCTGACTTGAGGTTGACATTCAGCACGGCGTCCCACTGGGCCTCGCTCATCCTGAGCATAAGTCCGTCCTTGGTGATGCCGGCGTTGTTCACAAGGATGTCGATCCTGCCGAAGTCGGCCAGAATCTGGTTCACGACATTGTGAGTCTCCTCGAAGTTAGCGGCGTTGGAGGCGTAGGCCTTTACCTTGTGGCCGAAAGCCTCAATGTCCTTGACTGTCTGTTCTCCAACTTCATTGATGACGAGGTCGGTGAAAGCGACATCCGCTCCCTCAGAGGCGAATTTCATCGCGATGGCTTTGCCGATTCCTCTTGCGGCGCCCGTTATGAGGGCTACCTTTCCGTCTAAAAGTCCCATAATTATATTCAGTTAAATTAAAATTTCCTTTCTGTCTAAAAGCGGCCCAAGCATATTCAGAGATCTTTGTCCGCTTGGCACAAGCGGTGTCTGCCGCAAACTTTAGACCATAATAAACACCGCAAAAGTAAGCTATCTTGCCGCGATGCGCAAATCTTTTGGTCGCTATTTGGTGAAAGAAAGTAAGATGTGGCGAAAGGCTCGGATAAAATGGCTATCTTTGCCACGTTAACAATAGCGATGACGGGCGTTGGGATATTCATAAATCGCCGGCGCGCCGAAATCGCGGAATCAGTTTTTAGAAATGAGTGAGATACGCGACCCTCAGCTCTGGGAAAGCGGAGAGCTGAAGATAGAATGGGTAAGGCATCACATGCCGCTGCTTGAAGGTTTGGAGAAGGAATTTAAGGAAACTAAGCCGTTCAAGGGGCTGAAAGTCGCCCTTTCCGTGCATCTGGAGGCCAAGACGGCGCATCTTTGCGAGGTGCTGGCCGAAGGCGGGGCGGAGATGTACGTCACCGGAAGCAACCCACTCTCCACGCAGGACGATGTCGCCGCCGCCCTTGTGCACGAGGGGCTGAATGTCTTCGCGGTTCACGGAGCGACTCCCGAGGAATATGAAAGCGGCATCAGGCGTGTCCTTGAGTGCGGCCCGAACATCATCATCGATGACGGTGGAGATCTTGTGACAATGATCCACGAGAGTTATCCTGAGCTTATCCCGAACGTCATCGGTGGCTGTGAGGAGACCACGACCGGAATCCTCCGCCTTGAGACGATGAACCGCGAGAAGAGGCTGAGGTTCCCGATGATGCTTGTGAACAACGCCGCCTGCAAGCATTTCTTCGACAACCGCTACGGCACAGG
>CAVKYA010000415.1:0-2260 GCA_963660255.1 Bacteroidaceae bacterium
TCTGCAAAGCCCACAACGGCCTCTGGAACATAGAAGCCGAGGAATATCTCCTCTCACACGCCGCTGAGCTGAGCAAATAACTTATTATTGAATATCATACCGTCCCGGACACCGTTGGTCGCTGAGCTTGTCGAAGCACCCGATCTGTCCGGGACAGTTGTCTATTATTCTGTGGTAGTCAAGCTACAAGCAATCGTGCTTGATGACAGCGGCCCTTTTATCGCTTCCTCCGCTTCACTACTTGCTCTCGGCTGCGCCGTTCGGCGACACTTTAAGCCTTTTTCGTTGCCGAAGAGTGTCAAATGACACCCTCAAGCGACATTTCAAGCCCTTTTTGTCGCCCGAGAGGGCAGCCAAGGCGATGTGTAAGACTATTGCAAGTCCCACAATGCCAGAATACCGGGTAACTCTTGCACCATAAAATTACTTTAGGAATATAATGAAATACAAACCACGGCTCGTAAATGTGCAACGGAGCGCTGTCGGATGGTGTCTCTGCGGCTGATCCCATGTTTTAATCGGGGTTGACCGCATAAGCGTGGCCACAGGCCTTTGCGGAGGGGGTGGTGTTACCGTGGTTTGTATATTCATGTCGCTTCGGCAAACTCGGCGACCGAGGATTTGACTCAGCGGTCTGGCTGTAATTTGTCCTGGGAAATGCTTGCATCGACGGACAAAACGGTAACGAAATAAGTTTTGTCCTGTGGAGGTGGGCTTTCACCGGACAAAGCGGTTCAGAATGTGAGAACTTAGGTTAGACAGGAGGTGATGTGAAGTGCATCACTGCAAAGAGTTATTCTGTTTTTCGAAAATGCCGTTTGAAGTCCTTTCTCTCGTGCAGGATGCGGACAATCAGGATGTCGCCTTGCGAGCGAAGTGCATAAAAGATTATGTGATGGCCGCAATGTAGCCCATATAGATCGGGCATAATTTCTTCATATTTTCTGGACGTTACAACGGGCTTGGATAACAGGAGGTTACAGGCTGATATTAACTTGTTGTAATATTCATCAGCCTGTTTTTCCGACCAAGTTTTTACTGTGTATCGCCATATTGAGGTCAGATCCTCTACGGCTTTTATGGAATATTCCAGTTTCTTAGCCATTTGAGTGTTCTGACTTGAGGGATTTCAGATGTGCTTTAGGGTCAAATCCTTCAGCCACGCCGCTGTCAAGCCCTTCATTGATCGCAGACTTCAAAGCCATAAGTTGGCTCTCATCCTCTTCGAGCAAGCGAAGTCCAGCCCGGATGACTTCACTGGCGTTGTTGTACCGTCCTTGAGCAATCTGAGCTTTTATAAAATCCTCGAAGTAATTTCCGAGGGCGACAGATGTAGTTTTCATATTCGTTGTCTTTTTCGCAAAGTTACCAAATATTCGTAATAGAGGCAATGGTTTTGATTGAGAATCAAGTTTTGTTGACATCAACTACAGAATGTTGGCATACTCAGGGTTTGCATATTTATGTGGCAGACGTAAGGCAGAGTCAGGCTACAGTGAAGCGTATTATGCGTTAACCTCCCAGTGCCCTCCTTTGTCGGGGCCGATGCGGCGGAGGAGGCCGGCGGCTTTCAGGTTGGCGAGATGTTTCTCGACGGCTTTCGGAGATATTCCTATTCTTTTGGCCAGGGTAGCGGCGCTGAGAGAACCGTCATTTGACAGCATATTCAGGATTATCTCCCTACTTTTCGGCTTTTTCCCATCGCGGGTGGAATAAGCCGGGCTTTCCTCTTCGAGCAGACCAGTTGATTGCAGATAGTTGTCGATGTCCCGGCGGAGCACCTTTGCCGTGGTGCGGAACATAAAGTCTCTGAATATGCTCAAGTCTTCGCTCTCACGAGTAGCGATGAGCGATTTGATGTAATCCTCCTTGTCTTCCTTTAATATGATTGAAGGTATCAGGCCAAACTCGAACTGGAGTTGGTTCATCAGCAGTCGTGCCATCCTGCCGTTCCCATCGGCCCAAGGATGGATGGTGACCAGCTCGAAATGAACATCGAAACTTATGGAATATAACTGATTGATGTCTTTTCTCTTGCAGTTCCGCCTTGCGTCATTGATCCATTCGCACAGCTCGGCCAGTTTCGCGGGAACCTTGCTGTAATTCATATAGGACTTGCCTCCGAATCCAGCCGTGACATTCAGCAGACGTAGCTGACCTTTTGCGGAAGAGAAATCTCCTAATGCGGTTTTGTAATCTTTCCCGGTGTTCTTCATCACCAAGGAGGAAAGCTCCATCAGCATCTCAATCGTTATCGGGG
>CAVKYA010000416.1:0-2259 GCA_963660255.1 Bacteroidaceae bacterium
CCTTAACTTCGACGACACCGAGGAGGAGCCTACGGTTCTGCCTACAAAGGCTCCGTTGCTTCTGCTGAACGGTTCGTCTGGTATCGCTGTCGGAATGGCCACGAATATGGCTCCGCACAATCTGGGTGAGTGCTGTGACGCTATCTGTGCCTACATCGACAACCCGGACATTGACACTGACGGCCTGATGCAGCACATCAAGGGACCAGACTTCCCGACCGGTGGCATCATAATGGGTGTCAGCGGCATCAAGGAGGCCTACGAGACCGGCCGCGGAAAGGTCGTGGTGCGCGCCAGAACCGAGATTGAGGTGGCGGACAACGGCCGTGAGACCATCGTCGTGACCGAAATCCCGTATATGGTCAACAAGAAGGAGATGATCGAGAAGATCGGCCAGATGGTCGAGGACAAGAAGATCGAAGGCATCACCTACATCAACGACGAGAGTTCCCGCGAGGGTGTCCGTGTTGTCATCAGGGTAAAGCAGGGCAGCAACTCCAATGTTGTTCTCAACACCTTGTTCAAGTACACCCAGCTCCAGTCCAGCTTCGCGTTCAACAACGTAGCACTTGTCAAGGGCCGCCCGAGAACGCTGTCCCTCAAGGATATGATTGCGAACTTCGTGGAGTTCCGCCACGATGTCATCATCCGTAGGACCAAGTTCGAGTTGGAAAAGGCACAGAAGAGGGCGCACATCCTCGAAGGTCTGCTCAAGGCTATTGACGTGATCGACGAGATCATCCACATCATCAGGCATTCCGCCAATGTGGACGAGGCCAAGGCCGAGTTGATCTCACGCTTTGAGTTCACGGACGCCCAGGCGACGGCGATTGTCGAGATGAGGCTCCGTCAGCTGACCGGGCTGGAGAGGGAGAAACTTCAGGCTGAATATGACGAGCTTGAGAAGTTCATCGCCCGCTGCAACGAGATTCTCGGCAGCGTTGAGGAGCAGATGAAGGTCATCAAGGCCGAGACCATTGAGCTCAAGAACAAATACGCTGATCCGAGAAGGACAGAGATCCGTCCTTCCGCCGAGGAATTCAATCCAGAGGACTTCTACGCCGACGAGGATATGGTCATCACGATCTCCCACCTCGGCTACATCAAGAGGACCCCGTTGACTGAATATCGCACCCAGGCCCGCGGCGGAGTCGGAATGAAGGGAAGCGCGACAAGGGATGAGGACTTCATCGACCACATCTACATCGCGAATATGCACTCCACAATGCTGCTCTTCACCCAGGCCGGACGCTGCTACTGGCTCAAGGTTTATGAGATCCCTGAGGGCTCACGGGCCTCGAAGGGGCGCGCCATCCAGAACGTGCTCAGCATCCCGGACGACAAGATCCTGGCCTACATCAACGTCAAGACCCTCAAGGATCCTGAATATGTGGCCGGCAACAACATCGTGCTCATCACTAAGAGGGGTATCATCAAGAAGACCTCTCTGGAGGCATATTCACATCCAAGGACAGCCGGTGTGAACGCCGTCAACCTCCGAGACGGGGACGAACTAGTCGAGGCTCTGCTCACCAACGGCAGCGAGGAGATATTCATCGCCGCCCGTGAGGGACGCTGCTGCCGCTTCGATGAGACAGACGCCCGCCCTATGGGAAGAAACTCCACCGGAGTCCGTGGCATCAATATTGAAGACGATGATGAGGTCATCGGAGCTATCAACTATGATCCTAAGGCTGAGGACGCTTCCGCGCACACCGTGCTTGTCGTGAGCGAGAACGGATTCGGCAAGAGGACTGACTTCGATGAGTACAGGATCACCAAGAGGGGAGGAAAGGGTGTGAAGACCATCAGCATCACCGAGAAGACCGGCAAGCTGATCGCCATCAAGAATGTGACCGAGAACGATGACCTGATGATCATCGAGAAGTCCGGCCTCACAATCAGGATGGCAGTCTCCGACATCAGAGTGGCCGGAAGGGCGACCCAGGGTGTGAAACTGATCAACATCAAGAATGGTGATTCGATCGCCGCCATCTCGACTGTCGAGAAAGGTGATGACGAACAGGGAAAGGTTGCAGGGGAGAACACAGAGGCTCCTCAAGAATAGTATATTTAGAAACAACTAAATACCAATAATCATGAAAAAGACATTGATTGTTTTGGCATTGCTCGCTTCCTTCCAGGTAGCGGATGCCCAGTCTAACGTGAACTCTGCCGCCAAGGCGGTCGAGAGTGCCCTCGCTGCTTCCCAGAACGAGAAGAAGGCTACCAAGGTGGCCACCTGGATGAAGCTTGCGC
>CAVKYA010000417.1:0-2248 GCA_963660255.1 Bacteroidaceae bacterium
TGAAATCAGCACAAATGAGTTGACGAGTGATGAATATAATGTCTTGGCGGACAAGATGGTGGCGACTGTGACCTCACCGGAGCAGGATGGAGTCGGAATCGCTGGCCCTCAGGTGGGAATATCACGCCGCATCGTGGCGGTGCAAAGATTCGACAAGGATGGTGAGCCGTTCGAAGTCTATCCGAACATCCGGATCACCTGTCATAGAGGCGAAAAGCAAGTCGGACCGGAAGGATGCCTCAGCATTCCGGGAAAGCGAGGAAATGTCGAGCGCTATCAGGACATCGACATCGCCTACACATCGGTCAAAACCCTACGCGACACTACCGAGAACATCAAAGGCTTCACCGCCGTAATCTTCCAGCACGAGTGCGACCACCTCGACGGAATCCTCTACACGGATTATCTGGATGGCAACCAATAGAGATTGTAGTTCTTATTCACTTGACATATAGACATTTCAGAGCGATTGCATTAGAAAAACATTCACCAAGGGATATTGCGATATTCAAAGAAAATAACCATCTTAGCAAAATAAGTCTGAATGCCGTGGATCGTATGGAGTTCCACAACGCGATATTGGTATGGTCGTACTGATGTCGCTTTTTTGTTTTTACAAGAATATTCACTCGAAGCAATGATTTAAAGGAATGAGACGATAAGCCTCATTCTGAATACTTTCACATAGGAATATCATACGAAACTTGTATAGGATATGGTCATACGGAAAACACCGTGTGGCCTTTTTTAGTAATCAAAATATTGTTGTTATGAACACACAAACTAAAAAGGAGCAACAGTTGAGTGCTCCACAAAGAGGAGAAATCATCCTCTATCAGACTGCCGACGGCAGAACAAAGATCGATGTCAAGCTTGAGAATGAGACTGTTTGGCTGACGCAGGACCAACTCGTAATCCTTTTCGAAAGAGATAGGTCTGTGATTTCCAGACATATCAGTAATATTTTCAAGGAAGGTGAACTTGATCCTCAAGTGGTATGTGCAAAAATTGCAACCACCACTCCGCACGGAGCGATGCCAGGAAAATGGCAAACTCACGATGTGATTTTCTACAACCTTGATGTTATAATTTCCGTAGGCTATCGTGTGAAATCACAGCGCGGCACGCAATTCAGGATCTGGGCGAACTCTGTCCTAAAGGACTACCTGATCAAAGGCTACGCCGTCCGCAATGATCTTGCGCAGCAGAAGTACGATGATCTCAAGGCTCTTGTGGACGTTATGGGACGCACAATGGGTTATCTTGACTCAGCTGTTGAGGAACAGGTCAAGAGCATATTCGATGTTGTGAAGGACTACACATACGCTCTGGATACGCTTGATAGTTATGACTATCAGACACTGGGGGTTAAATCAACCACAAAGGAATGCTTTCACGCCACTTACGAAAACGCAATGGCGGTCATCAATGACCTGAAAGCCAAGTTCGGAGGGAACGAGCTTTTCGGACACGAGAAGGACGAATCCTTCCACAGCTCAATAGGTCAGATTTACCAGACTTGGGATGGAGTTGACCTTTACCCGTCAGTGGAGGAGAAGGCGGCGATGCTGTTGTACCTTGTTGTCAAGAATCACTCGTTTTCGGATGGCAATAAACGCATTGCAGCCACACTATTCCTATGGTTTATGGAGAACAACCATATTCTTTACGCTCGGGACGGGCATAAACGTATCGCTGACAATGCATTGGTAGCATTGACTCTGATGATCGCAGAAAGCAAGACCGATGAGATGGAGATGATGGTAAAGGTTGTTGTGAACTTGATCAATGGTGAAAACAAGTAGAATGAATATTCAAAAAGGACGGCTCTGTGCGGAACCGTCCTTGCGTGTTGAATATTCAGGTGAATATTACCAGATCCGTACTCTGTCCTCCGGCTTGACGTAGAGGGAGTCGGTAGGTTGGATGCCGAAGGCTTCGTACCAGTAGTCGCACTGGGCGAGGGCTCCGTTGATCCTCAGGCGGTCGATGGAGTGCACGTCCATCATCGTGAGGTAACGCATTATCTCCTCGGAGGCGGTTCCGGCCCAGACGTTGGCGTAGGACAGGAAGAAACGCTGCTCAGGAGTGAATCCGTTGTCTTCAGGGAGCTTGCCGTGATCCTTCTGCCACATCTGGAAGGCATCGTAGGCGACATTCAGACCACCGTGGTCAGCGATATTCTCGCCCAGACAGAGTTTACCGTTGGCGTGGAGCTGGCCGGGAATCACCCAAAGCGAGTCGAAAT
>CAVKYA010000418.1:0-2231 GCA_963660255.1 Bacteroidaceae bacterium
TTCTTGGACGTCTGGTTCTTGTCAAACTCAGGATCGGAGTCTATTGATTTAATGATTTTATAATAGCTCTTGTATGGAGTATAGTTGCGCAGCACGTCCATAATGAAGCCTTCCTCAATGGCTTGCTTCATCGTGTACTCGTGGAACGGGACGTGTCCTGTTTGACCATCCGGATGTGTGACAGGAGTTCCGAACATCTCCAGAGTCTTATTCTTCGGAGTGGCTGTGAAGGCGTAGTAATTGACATTCGGAGCCATCTTGCGCCCTTTGATGATTTTCAGGATGCGGTCTTCTATGTCTTCCTCCTCGTTCTCAGAGTTGCCGGAAACCACGATGTTCATATCGGCGGACATCGCTCCATTCTGGGAGCTGTGCGCTTCGTCAATGATGATGGCGAAATTCATATTTCCCAATGACCCGCCAATGGTGTCCAAAATGAACTGAAACTTGTGGATGGTGGTGATTATTATCTTTTTGCCTCCTTGCAAAGCCTCTTTCAATGATGCCGAGTCCTCTGCCCAGGCGACTATGTTGGAGAGACGTTTGAAAGCAGTGATGTTGCCACGTATCTGTTTGTCAAGATTGATGCGGTCTGTGACCACTATGACCGAATCCACGATATTCTCGTCATCTTCAACCAATGTCACGAGCTGGTATGCAAGCCAGGTGATAGTGTTGCTCTTGCCGGAACCGGCGCTATGCTGAATCAGGAAACGCTGGCCGATGGGGTTGGAGCGTGTCTCGAAAAGGAGTTTGCGGACACAATCAAGCTGGTGATAGCGTGGCCATATAACTCGTTTTACAGGCTTCGGCTTGCCATCCTCTTCTTTTTCTATTACTTGTGCGTAATTTTCCAGAATGTCTGCGAGAGAGTCTTTTGTCAGAACTTCCTGCCAAAGATATTCCGTGAGAATCTTGGATTCTCTCCACGGGTTTCCCGCACCTCCGTTTGCTCCTTTGTTGAAAGGGAGGAACCAGCTGTCCTTGCCTTTCAGTTCTGAGCACATCATTATCTGCTCGTCATCAACAGCGAAATGGACCGCACAGCGACGCGGAGCAAAGAGAGGGTCAGTGGCCGGCCGGTCTTCCTGATACTGTTTGATCGCGTTCTTTACAGTTTGCCCAGTGTAATGATTCTTTAACTCTGCCGTGATTATAGGAAAACCATTGATGAATATGCAGACATCAAGAGCGTCAAGGGCGTTTTCTGCGGAATGATGAAGCTGACGTGTGACACTGAATATGTTACTTTGGTAGAAATCAATGGCTGACGGATTCAGTTCCGACGGAATGGGGTAGTACAGGTCAAACAGGACCCCATTGAAGCGGAATCCCTTGCGAAGCACATTCGTGATTCCGTCGGCTGCGATTTTGTCAGACAGGCGGCGGAAAAAATTACGTCTCTGGCTTTCCGCGCCAAAGCACATTGTCTGCTCCACTTTGTCTGGTTGCGTGGAACGAATGAAACGCTCAACTCTACCCGTGTCAAGAGTGTATTCTCGGTCAAAGTCCGCAGACTGTCCCTGTTCGTAACCGTTGTGGTCGCGAAGGTATTCCACCATTATGGTCTCAAGACCTTTCTCTGTCATATCCGTGTGCGGCATAGGCTATTAGATTTGCTCGCCTCTGACATCTATCTGCCCGGTAACGACATCGGATATCAGACGCTGTTTATATTCTGTGAGACGGTCGATCTCTGCTTTCAAGGCTTCGATCATCGTGTCTATCTTGTTGATGCGAGTATGAATGAAGTTAACAATCTCGTTCTGTTCGTCTTCTGGTGGAATCGGTAAGTATTGTTTCCCGAAAGTTTGAAAATTAAAATCAGATGACCTTTCTCTAATACCGCGATAGAGGGATTGTATAAAACCTGTCCTAGCCATTTCTCGTAAGACAAGTGCATAATATTCTGGAATATAAGGTCCTTTGGGCGTGCAACAATGATATACGGAGGTTCCTTTTCCATCAGAATCTGAAACTCCAATGGAACCGGCAAATGCGTCCATCTGGTGGATTACAAGATCGCCTTTTCGAATACCCTGATACCCTATTTCTGTAATAGATTCTGTAAATCCAGTCGTTCGACGATTTTCTCGTAAAGTAACCTGACCATCACGAAAACAAGTTATAACTCGATCAGTAGGGCGAACTTCTCTTTTTTCTTTTTTGAACATAAATTTAGCCCTCCTTATTTTCCAATGTGCAGGTATTTGTCCTATCCACGGGATACC
>CAVKYA010000419.1:0-2227 GCA_963660255.1 Bacteroidaceae bacterium
GGGCTTGTCTGAATTCTGAATGTACTTGAATATTTCATCAAGAGTGACAGCCGGATTCTTGATGTCTCCAAGCTCAACACTCCAGGAAGGGACACCGGCTGCATCATAGGATATTTCGGCCCTGAGTGAAGTGATGGCTCCGATGAACTTTCCCCACGCTTTTTCTCCTTTAGGCTTTAGCTGTTCAAGAATAGTCTTGCCCATCTTGTCGGCCATTTCAGCCAACGATCTTGTTGAATACACATCAATGATGAAAATGAGATAGTTATCCCTCACTTCCTTTTGCGCGAAGCAGTGCCTGATAAGGTCAGTTTTCCCATAACGTCTCGGGGAGATCAGAGCGATGTTGTTGCCATTGGTCAGCAGTTCCACCACATCTTTCGTCTCTTTGACCCTGTCACAAAAATATTTGGCTCCGGCATAGCCAGTCGTGATGAATGGATTTATCATATTCACAATATCTTACACTGCAAATATAACATTTTATCATTTTATGATAATCATTTTATGATAAAAATTGCGCTTTTGCCGATAACAATTGGACTCTCTCCCACGTGTGTTCGGAAATCCTATTGCTGTGTGCAGTCATGGTGAGGTTGAGGGTGGCTCTGTGTAGGTGAGTTTTGGTGAGGTCTATTATTCGTGGCACTTAACTGATTGAGATTCAAGATTACGGTATGGTGTTCAGGTGCCGTTTCTGCTACCAGAACAAGTGTTCTTAGCCTTGATTACCAGTTGTTTATCCGCCACGTACTCATTCTCAATGAGTGGCGCTTAATTTCTTGGATATCAGCGTGAAGCCGTCTTGCCTTTAGTCGGATCAACCTAAAGACACTCCTTTAATACATTGAATATCACCGCTTGGTTCGCCACGTATTACTATTATCTTTGTCTCGGAGCCGTCCTCATAGGTGTTGTCATCTGCGAAAATATTGCTATATTAGCATCGTTTTAGGTCGAATGACCAGAAACATACATATTAGGTCCAAAGTGTTGCCCGAGAGTGCTCGGTCTTCCAAGTGCTTTTGGATTTTCTCAATGCCCACAGCGACGCTTTCAGGAGACGGTCTGATTTAAGGTTTTCAATTTCAGTCCGGCACCAGGAACTATAAGCGGTCTGGATTATGATTCTCTATTTGTGCCCACGAGTCTGGATTGATCGTATCTGTTCGGATTGTGGGGACTGGTTTTTAGGAAAGCGTCGGGCCGGTCGTGTGGGAAAGTGCGTTACCGAGATAGGTCACAAATGGCGGTAACAAAGAGTGGCGAGCGTGGATGTCACATCTCAAGGAGTGGTTTCTTCGGGGGTATAACCGAAAATATTTCTGTTTTTTATCAATCGGATGTGTTTCTTTTCGTTCTCTTTCGTTAGGAATGCCTAACTTGCGGTCGTGTTCCGGGAAGCATTGCGGGACGTTTTGACAAACAGACACGATACACTTCAGCTATGGAGACTTCAGAGACAAACAAGGCTATCCGGCGGAAGGCCGATGACCAAACTACCATTAACCAAAAGACCATTGACCAAGGTAATATAAGCGGCCAACGGACCATTGGACAGGAGGTTGTTAACCGAGAAACCTCCGGTTGTAAATCCATAGATGATAGCTTAAAAGCTAAAGAGGGTTGGAAGTCCGCTGACCGCCCTGCCGTCCCATCAGAGGAGGAGCAGTACCTTAAACGCTACCGCCACTGCCGCAGGCTGATTGAGGGCGACGGGCGGTTCGTCGGGATGACGGACGAGGAGAAGGATGCCTACGCACAGCGCCTCGCCACTCCGGAGTATCTTGACCTGACCTGCGACTGGGCGTTCAAGTACCTGTTCCAGAACCATCCGGACCTGCTCATCGCGCTCTTGAATGACATTCTTAATGAAGAAATATCCTCTGTGGAGTTCCGGAACACTGAACTCACGGATGTCGCACCATCGGACAAAAGGATTCTATTTGATCTGCTGTGCCAAACGCCGAACGGGACTATTCTTGTCGAGATGCAGAAGGCATCACGCTTCGATCAGCGAGACCGACTGTTCTTCTATGGGTCGAGACTGGTGACCAGACAGGTGAAACGCGGAGATGAAGACTATGTCCTGTCACCTGCCAAGGTAATCTGCATTATGAATTACGAGGACGAGCATCCGAATTCCCCTGATGACAAGATTCTCTACCATTACCGTACTCAGGAAATCGAAACCGGAGAGCCATTCGGTAGCCAAATGTCGTTCTTT
>CAVKYA010000420.1:0-2215 GCA_963660255.1 Bacteroidaceae bacterium
TTCGGGGAATCCTTTCCCCGTGCCCCACCGGGGCTGTCACGAAGTGACTGGGGGTGAATTATATCTCAGTTACTTGGAACTGAGATATTCGTCAATGGCAGCTGCGGCTTTGCGGCCGGCACCCATGGCGAGGATCACGGTGGCGGCACCGGTGACGGCATCACCACCTGCGAAAATGCCATTTCTGGTCGTGCGGCCCTCGGCATCGGCCTCAAGACCTCCGCGGCGTGTGGCCTGTAGTCCTTTTGTCGTGTTGACGATCAGCGGATTCGGGGCTGTTCCCAAAGCCATGATGACGGTCTCGGTCGGAATCTCGAACTCGGATCCAGGAATCGGGACAGGGGAGCGGCGGCCGCTTGCGTCTGGCTCACCGAGTTCCATTCTGATGCACTTGATGGCCCTTACCCAGCCTTTATCATCGCCGAGAATCTCAACTGGATTGGTCAGCATCTGGAAATCAATGCCTTCCTCCTTGGCGTGATGAACTTCCTCCTTTCTGGCCGGAAGTTCATTCTCTGTACGACGATAGACAATCGTTGTGTCAGCGCCAAGCCTCAGGGCGGTTCTAGCGGCATCCATAGCCACGTTTCCGCCACCTACCACACAGCACTTCTTACCGGCGTGGATCGGGGTCAGGTAATCCTCACGGAAAGCCTTCATCAGGTTGTTCCTCGTCAGGAACTCATTGGCGGAGAACACTCCGTTCAGGTTCTCGCCCGGGATGCCCATAAACTTTGGCAGACCGGCTCCTGTGCCGACGAACACGGCCTTGAAGCCTTCTTTGTCCATAAGTTGGTCGATTGTTACTGTCCTGCCGACGATGACATCGGTCTCGATCTTGACTCCGAGAGCCTTGACAGAGTCTATCTCACGTTTGAGGACTGTGTCCTTAGGGAGTCTGAATTCCGGGATGCCATATTCAAGGACACCTCCGGCTTTGTGAAGAGCTTCGAAGATGGTTACATCGTAGCCTTTCTTGGCTAGGTCGGAGGCGCAGGCGAGACCGGCGGGGCCGGAACCGATTATGGCCACCTTGGTGCGGCCGGTCACTTCGACAGGCTCAGTGACCGACGTGGACGACTCGGCGACAGAAGCGGACACTGAGCTTGTCGAAGTGTCGATGCATTCAGCCGCCGTGTGATCCGCCACAAACCTTTCCAGCTTGCCAATCGCCACAGGCTCACCCTTGACCCCAAGGACGCAGCTGCCCTCGCACTGGCTTTCCTGCGGGCAGACACGTCCGCAAACCGCCGGCAGTGAGGAATCCTCGGCGATGACGGCTGCCGCGCCATTGATGTCCCCGGTGGCGACCTTTGCGATAAAATCTGGAATCTTCACGCTGACAGGACAAGCCTGGACACAACGTGGATTCTTGCAGTGAAGGCAACGCGACGCCTCGGTCGTGGCCTCCTCAAGATTGTAGCCGTAGCAAACCTCTTCAAAATTATGTGCGCGTACCTTAGGATCCTGCTCACGGACCGGTACTCTTGGTATTCTCTGTGCCATTATATTCCCATTTTAGATTTAACCTCGGTCTCTTCGGCTTTGTATTGTCCAAGACGTCTCATCGCCTCGTCGAAATCAACGTCATAGCCGTTGAACTCAGGGCCGTCCACGCAGGCGAATTTTACCTTTCCGGCCACGGTCACGCGGCACGCTCCGCACATTCCGGTGCCGTCCACCATCAGCATATTCAGACTCACATCCTCCGGGATGCCGAGCTTCTTGCAGGTGAGTGTGCAGAACTTCATCATTATCATAGGGCCGATGGACACGGCCTGGGTATATTCCTTGCCCTCGCTGACCAGCTTCTCAAGCAGTCCGGTGACCATTCCGTGGAAGCCCTCGGAACCGTCATCGGTGCAGAGGTAGAGGTTGTCGCAGGCGGAGGCCAGTTCTTCTTTGTAGATCAGCAGGTCCTTGGTCTTCGCTCCGATGATGACATCCACAGCGATGCCTCTCTCGTGCAGCCATTTAGCCTGCGGATAGACAGGAGCTGTCCCGACACCTCCGGCGATGAATATGTACCTTTGGCCTTTCAGTTCCTCTTCCGTCTTGTCAACGAACGCAGAAGGATTGCCCAAAGGCCCGACGACATCGCTGAAGAACTCGCCCTCAGCCTTGGAGATGATCGCTGCGGAGGATGCTCCGATGAGCTGGGTGACGATGGTCACCGTGCCGGTCTCCCTGTTGTAGTCACTGATGGTAAGTGGTA
>CAVKYA010000421.1:0-2215 GCA_963660255.1 Bacteroidaceae bacterium
TTCCGGCGACCGCGGAGCTTTCCATCTCGAAATTGGTGATCCGGTATTCCCCGAATCGGAACGACTCGAAGTCCTCCAGCATATTCGGCATCGCAAGTCCCTGTCTCACAACTCTTCCCTGCGGGCCGTAAAATCCTGAAGCAGAGATTGTCATACCTTTCACGGAGCAATCCTCAAACTTCTTGATCAGTTTCTCACTGGCCTTCACGAAATATGGCGAAGGAAGGTTCTTGTCCCAGTGCGTATGCTCCTTGAAGGCCTTTTCCATCTCAAGGTTTGAGAGTTCGTCACGGTTGGCGTACCAGTTCATCAGGCCGTCGCAACCTACGGAATAATGCGAGAATATCGCCGATCCGAGCGGAATGTCGGCCTGCACGGCACCACAGGTTCCGATCCTGAGGATCGTGAGGGTTCTGTGCTCCTTCTTTGGCTCGCGTGTCGCGAAATCCACATTGGCCAAAGCGTCCAACTCCGTCATCACAATGTCGATGTTGTCCGTTCCGATTCCGGTTGACAACACGGTGACTCTCTTGCCATTGTATTTCCCGGTCGTGGAGACGAACTCCCTTGACTGGTGGCGGAACTCGATGTCGGTGAGGAATCCGGCGACCATATCGACTCTTCCCGGATCGCCCACAAGGATAACGATGTCGGCCAGCTCTTCCGGTTTCAGATGAATGTGGAACGCCGAGCCGTCATCATTGATGATTAATTCAGATTCTGCTATTCTCATAATATGAATTTTAATGTTTAACCCGCCAAATATAAGAATATTCAACGGAATTAACTATTTTTGTGAAATATGTGGCAAAGACTTCAAACTTTATACCTGTGCATAGCGACAGGTCTTATAGTGGCGCTTTTCTTCAGCGTCAAGGCGTTTACCTTAGGCCCCGGCGGAGTTCATTCCGTTGAGTTGACCTATGTCAAGTACACCCCTTACCTTATTCTTTTGATACTGATCACGATTCTTCAGCTGTTGGCGGTTTTCTCGTTCAACGCGCGTGTCTTCCAGATGCGCACGGCCGTGCTTTCCGCCATTCTGATGATCGCGCTTCAGGCTTGGATCGGGGTGGATTATTTCACTGCTGACAAGGAGTGGATATTCAAGCTCACGGCTATATTCCCACTAATCGCCGCGATCCTGAACTTTATCGCTGCGAGATATATTCTTAGGGATCAGCTACTTGTGGAGAGCGTTTCGCACCTCCGCTCACGGAAGAAGAATCATAAGATTTAGTTCGTTGGGTCGCTTCGGTGCTTCGACAGGCTCAGCAACCACAGTCTCATTGACCACCGCCTTCCGGTCGCTGAGCTTGCAACTTTCGGTCGCTGAGCCTGTCGAAGCGACAAAACAACATAGAATTACGGCACAGGATCATACCCGCTGCCTCCCCACGGGTTACAGCGGAGAATCCTCCATACAGTCAGGAACAACCCCTTGACCGGCCCCCACTTCTTGAACGCTTCGATGGCGTATGTGGAGCACGACGGCTCGAACCTGCAAGTTTTGGGAATATAAGGCCCTATGCAGGTGCGGTAGAACCAGATCAGTGCCAGAAACGGAGCGATACACACTTTCCTCACCCGCTGTCTCCATAGAGGAATATTCCCGCTAGGCTTCATATTCAGCAAGTTTTTGAAGGACCGAGGCGACCTGCTCACGCACAGCCGTATATTCCAAGACCTCCTTTGTATTATAAAGGAACAGTATTGAATATCCTTTCGGAGGGAGAATGTCCTTCTGGGTTCTGTAGGCTTCCCGAAGCCTGCGTTTCAGCAGGTTGCGCTTGACGGCCCTTTTGAACAGGCGCTTGGGAACGGACACAATGATGGAATTTGCTTGTGACAAAATTCCATCATTGGCATCTTCCTTTTTCAGAAAACAGTACTTGAGACCGGACGTGAAGCCCCAGCGGCCCCTGGACATCAGAGCCGAAATCTTCGACTTTCCGTGAAGCCGCTCGGATTTCGGTAGAGTGAACATTCCGGGAACTATTTCTGGGCGCTGAGATAAAGTTCGATCGCGCGCGCGACAGACGGCGCCTCCGGAGTCGGAGCCTGGATCTCGATCTTGAGACCGGCCTCCTCCATAGCCTTCACGATGGATTTCCCGTATGCCACGAATTTGATGTCACCCTGCTGGAACTCAGGGAAGTTCTCGTAGAGGGACTTGATGTCGTAAGGATTGTAGAAGACGATCATGTCGTAGTCC
>CAVKYA010000422.1:0-2213 GCA_963660255.1 Bacteroidaceae bacterium
AAAAGTCATTTGCTAAACTGACCGCGGCCATCGGCCCGGCCCTGCTCACGATGCTTGGATTTTCCGGTTGCGAAGGCGGCTTTTGGGAGAATCGTTGCGAGTATGGCACTCCATCCTGTGATTTCAAGGTCGATCTGACCGTTGTGGACGAAAGCGGCAAGGCCATCAAAGGCATCCGTGTCACTCCTTCGGAACAGCGGTTGACTTATGGCAAGGATGCTCTTTACGCAGACGAGAATGGCAAGGCTGTCGGCAATTATGACAGGGTCTGGCCGTATGATGAGGTGAAATTCTATTTCGATGATGTCGATGGTGAAGCCAATGGCTCTTTCAAGCGGGACAGCCTTACGGTCAAGGCTGAGAAACTGAAAGGTGGCGATGGCAACTGGTACGAGGGTGAGTTTGCCCTGAAAGGCTCAAAGACTTTGAAGAAGAACGAGTAACGGATGGACGGACTTTCGATCAGAAGAAGAATCGCGCTTGACATCGCAAGGTCTCTGCGCAAGTCTCAGGAGGAGGAACATCCTCTGAGGCAGCTCTTCTGGGAATGCACGCTCCGTTGCAACCTTCGTTGCCGGCATTGTGGAAGCGACTGCAAGCAGGTGGCCTCCACTCCGGACATGCCGAAGGAGGACTTCTTCAAGGTGCTGGACTCAATTGCCTTGAAGACCGATCCGCACAAGGTTTTCGTCATCGTCTCCGGCGGAGAGCCGACGATGAGGGCAGACTTGGAGGAATGTGGCAAAGGAATATATTCCCGTGGGTTTCCATGGGGAATGGTTACGAATGGCTTCGGGATGACAAGAGAAAGATTCTCGCGTCTTCTCGGGGCCGGTCTTCATTCGATGACGGTCAGTCTGGACGGTCTTGAGGAGAATCACGACTGGCTTCGGGGTCGTGAAGGCAGCTTCACACGAGCCGCCGAGACGATCAGGATGGCGGTCGGATCAGGAATCGCTTTCGATGTCGTGACGTGTGTCAATCGCCGTAATTATTCGCAACTACCTCAGTTGAAGGAGGTTCTGATAGATCTTGGGTTAAAGGAATGGAGGCTTTTCTCCATATTCCCACAAGGTCGTGCCGCTTTGAATCCGGATCTTCAGCTTCCGCCGGAGATGTTCCGTGGGATGCTGGATTTCATCAAGGAGACCAGAAAAGAGGGGAGGATCAAGGCAAGTTATGGTTGTGAGGGTTTCCTCGGGCCTTATGAGGGTGATGTCAGGGATCATTTCTATTCCTGCCAGGCCGGCGTGACTGTCGGTTCCGTGCTGGTTGACGGTTCGATCTCGGCCTGCACAAGCATCCGTTCCGACTATCATCAAGGCAACATCTACAAGGACGACTTTATGGATGTCTGGGAGCATAGTTTCCAGCCTTACCGTGACCGGAATTGGATGCGGAAAGATGATTGTGCCGACTGCAAGTACTGGAAATGGTGCGAGGGTAACGGGATGCATCTCCGCGACTCGGACGGTAAGCTGATGCTCTGCCATCTGAAAAGGATATTGGACAAGAGGTAAAATGGTATTTTGGGACAAATAGACAAAATTTATAAAAAGTATTTATGCGAGCTTTAATCAGTGTAAGTGACAAGACCGGCGTAGTGGATTTCGCCCGGAAACTCGTGTCGCTCGGATGGGAAATCCTTTCCACCAGCGGCACAATGAAGATGTTGAAAGAGGCAGGTCTGCCTGTGACCAGCGTGAGTGATGTCACGGGATTCCCCGAGATCTGCGATGGTCGTGTGAAGACCCTTCATCCTAAGATCCACGGAGCCCTTCTCGCCCGCAGGGATATTCCTGATCATCTGAAACAGTTGGAGGACAATGGAATAGAGAAGATTGACCTTGTGTGCGTCAACCTCTATCCGTTCCGCGAGACCATCGCCAAGCCGGATGTCACAATGGAGGATGCTGTGGAACACATCGACATAGGTGGCCCGTCAATGCTGCGCAGTGCGGCCAAAAACTGGGCTTCGGTCACGGTTGTGGTGAACCCTGAGGATTACGCCACAGTGATTTCCGAGATCAAGGCGACCGGCGACACGACCCCGGAGACCCGTCTCAAACTTTCCGCCAAAGCCTACACCCATACCGCTGAATATGACAGTGCGATCGCTACCTATATGCGTGCCCAGGCCGGACTTCCGGAGAAGTTGTTCCTTGAATATGATATCTGCCAGAATCTCCGCTACGGTGAGAACCCTCACCAAC
>CAVKYA010000423.1:0-2205 GCA_963660255.1 Bacteroidaceae bacterium
TCAAGAATATCCGAAACCACGCGAACCGCGTAAGGGAACTCCGGAGCCTTAGGCATAACGGCCTTGAGGGCTCTGAAAGCCAGGTTTCCGTGACCTACCTCACGACGGCCTACACCTCTCTGGGCCTTGGCCTCGCCGGTGGCGAACGGAGGGAAGTTATAGTGGAGGACGAACTGCTGGGTCTCCTGCACGAGAACCTCGTCCATCTCCTTCATATCCATCTTTGTTCCGAGGGTGACGGAGGCAAGGGCCTGCGTCTCTCCACGGGTGAATATGGCTGATCCGTGAGCGCAAGGCAGGCAGTCAACCTCGCACCAGATAGGACGTACCTGAGTGGTCTGGCGACCGTCCACGCGAAGTCCCTCGTCGAGAACAAGGTTCCTCAGGGCCTCTCTCTGCTCGTGGCCGAAATAGCGGTTGATCATCATCTTCTTCTCGGCCTGCTCCTCTTCGGTGAAGCCAAGAGATTCGATGCACTCTTTCTTTATGGCCTCGAAGCCGTCCTCTCTCTCGTGCTTTGGTCTTGCTGACTTGGCGAGAGCGTAGCACTTGTCGTAGGCGAAGTCGTGGATCTTCTTCCTGAGATCCTCGTCCTCCTCATCGTGAGGATAGTCTCTCTTGACATCCTTGCCGAGCTCCTTGTTGAGCTCCTTCTGGATGCGGCAGTGCTTCTTGATCTCCTCGTGGGCGAACTTGATGGACTCAAGCATAACCTCCTCGGAAACCTCCTTCATCTCACCCTCGACCATCATTATGTTCTCCTCGGTGGCGGCTACCATAAGCTCAAGGTCGGCCTTCTCCATCTCGCTGAAGTTAGGGTTGATCTTGAACTCTCCGTCGATCCTTGCGACACGTACCTCGGAGATAGGTCCAAGGAATGGAAGATCGCTGGCAGCCAATGCGGCTGAAGCGGCAAGTCCGGCGAGAGCGTCAGGCTGGATGTCCTTCTCGGCTGAGATCAGCCAGATGTTGACGAACACAGCGAGGTGGAAATCCTCTGGGAACAGAGGCCTGAGAGCCCTATCGACAAGGCGTGAGATAAGGATTTCGTAGTCAGAGGCCTTGCCCTCTCTCTTCATAAATCCGCCCGGGAAACGTCCCGCGGAATAGAATTTTTCCTTGTAGTCCACCTGAAGTGGAAGGAAGTCTGTGTCTTCTGCTGCTTCTTTAGCGCAGGTCACTGTGGCCAGGAGCATCGTGCCTCCCATCTTGACCACCGCCGAACCGTCAGCCTGCTTGGCGACTTTGCCGGTCTCAATCTCGATCACCCGACCGTCGGATAATTCGATCTTCTTTGTGATGATGTTCATTTTACTGTTTTTACCGCGTGTCCTCAACAAAATATATCTGAAAACTTCAGCGTCATTTTAATAAAAAAGGGACGGCTGCGTCATAGAGCGCGGCCAATCCCTTTTCTGTTCCTATCGCGAATTTATCGACGGAGACCGAGCTCCTTGACGATCTTTCTGTATCTCTCGATGTCGATCTTCTGAAGGTAGTCCAGAAGCTGACGCCTCTTACCTACGAGACGGAGAAGGGAACGACGGGTGACAACATCCTTCTTGTTCTTCTTCACGTGCTCCGTGAGGTGATTGATACGGTAGGAAAATAAAGCAACTTGACTCTCTGGTGAGCCGGTGTCTGTATTAGACTTTCCGTACTTAGCGAAAATCTCTTGCTTTTTGTCGGCTTGTAAATACTCTGCCATTTTCGCAAAAAATTTTGTTGATGATTAATTAACGTCTTCTTCCCCGCACCCTGCGGAAAAGCGTGCAAAGATAGACATAATTTTCAGATAATCAAAATATTTTCTGAATATTCACATATTCAATATTCATTTGCCCCGTCACTTTGTCATACCACTGCCTGAGCTATTCTAAGATTGCGGAACCGTCCGTCAGAAGCCATTTCCAAGCCGGAATCAGCGCTACGATCTTACCTGAGCGCATAGAGATGGTCCTTTCCTCATCAAATGTGATGACAATCATTTTCTCCAAAGGATGAATTTTGTCAAGGCTTTCCAATGCGGACACCTCACGCTCAAAGGTATTCAGATCCTTGGTTGTGGAGTAGCAAACCTGCACGCCGGTATTTATGTCCGGAATATAAAAATCAACCTCGACATTTTTATTCCAAAAATATAGTCCACCCTCAAAACGCCTATATAGGTGAATGGCGCAAAGATTCTCCAGCAGTGATGTTTCC
>CAVKYA010000424.1:0-2189 GCA_963660255.1 Bacteroidaceae bacterium
GTCTTGGACACGGTCTCGATGACCTTCTCCTCACGCTCCTGCTCTTTCTCCTTTACAATTGCATCTTGCTTTGCCATTTCTATAAAGTTTTTGTTATTACCGAATAATAGTCCGCAAAAATAGAAAAAAATGTTTAATCCTGCAATATTCAGGGAGTGGTCCATCCGCACACAGAAGTGTGACTTGTCCGGGTGGCTTTCGAGAGAAAAAGAATTTGACTATTTTTGAGGAAAATATAGTGGGAATGAGACATCTGTGTGCGGTCACCTGCGCCGTCGTCCTTACCGTGGCTTCCTGCTCGGGTTATGGAGACGGACTGAAGAAACTTGACAAGGTCATAGCCGACCAGAAATATTACCGGGACAGTCTGGAGCGTTCAATGAATGTCATACGCCAGGAATTTGAACAGGCTTCGTCTGATTCGGTCAGGTGGGAATGCGCCAGAAGGCTGTTCTCCGGCTACTATCATTATAGCCAGGACTCTTCGTCAAGGTATCAGGGGCTTATGGAGAAATATGCGTCGGATGAATCCCAGAGGTTTTTGGCCAGGCTTCAGAAGGTTCGCATCCTGCTTGTACGTAACGAGGAGGATCTTGCCGCCTCTGTCTTCAACAGCCTTGACACTTCCTCGGTCAAAGGAACGGAACTTTTCAAGGAATATCTCCAATGCGAGGCGGTACTTTGCGCCGAGATGCTGTCCGCCGAGATTCCTGAAGATGAGAAAGACAGTTACCGTGAGCGGCTCCAATCGGCCAGAACGAGATCCTTGGCGATAGACTCCACTTCTTTCTATGCCAGAAGAATGAAGGCGCAGCTTTGCCGGGACAGCGGTGACACACTTACGGCGGTCTCGATCCTGAAAAACCTTTATGACAGTAGCGACAATCCGCACGAGAAGGCTTCCGTGGCTTATAACCTTGCCCGGATCCACGAGCGGACGGGTGATGACAAAGGACGTTTTGACTGGCTTGTCATCAGCGCCACGTATGACTTCAAGAATGCGGAAAGGGCGTATATGTCCCTTTATGAGCTGGCCTTGATCCTCTACGACAAGCGTCATTACCGCAAGGCTGAGCAGTACATCAGCCAGAATCTTATGGATGTGATAGCCGGTAATTTCAGCAAACGCCTTGGCAATTCGGGCAAAGCCAATCTAATCATAACCGACACCGTCCAGAGAGTGACTAGGTCCAGGGCAAGATGGCTTGCGGTCGGAATATGTCTGGTGACAGTTCTGCTTGTCATCATCCTGACGCTTCTGCGCCGGGAGGTCCGGCACAAGGAACAGATGGAGGAGACGAACAGACGGCTCGTGGACGCCAACAAGATCCGCAACGGCTATGTGTTCAGGTATATGGAACTGTCCGTGCGCTATATTGACAAGATCGGTCAGACGAGGAATGATATCAGAGCCCTCGCAAAATCGGACGGTCTGGATGCCGTGATGAAAGCGTTGCGCTCTCCTTCGGTTATGTACAACGAGTACGAGAACTACTACCGCATATTCGACGAGACGTTTTTAGGAATATACCCGGACTTTGTGGAGAAGGTCAACGCGTTGTTGTCTGAGGACGCGCGATTTGATCTGGGCGGAGAGAAGACTTTGCCTACGGAACTCAGGATTCTGGCGGCCATCCGTATCGGGATAACCGAGAGCGGAAAGATCGCAAAATTCCTTAAATGCTCCCCTAACACGGTCTATACCTACAGGACGAAACTGAAGCGTTCGGCGGTCTGTCCTAAGGAGCTCTTTGAGGCTGAAATCTCAAAAATATAGTCATAACCGCTCTGTAAGGGTCTATATTTTAAACGATATAATCATATAATATATCCGTGTTTATATTCATTGATAGATAATGATTTATCTTTGAATATCCGTCTATATTTCCCTGCAATCGGTCTATATTTCGCCAAGTGGCTATTGGGCAATCCGTCCCGATTGGCCATTTTTGCATCGCGGTTGGTTCCGGACTACATCGGATCCATCGTCTGGATGGCGTGTCCATCCTGAAAAAGTTAATACCTACTTTTAACCAAAAATAACTCATAATGAAGATTAGACTGATTCTGATTTTCGTAATCACCGCTTTGTTGTGCCCGGTCTTCTCCGAAGCCCAGGAACAGCAAGGGAAGATTACTGTGACAGGTACTGTCGTGGATGAGAGGGGAGAGCCTCTGCCGGGCGCGTT
>CAVKYA010000425.1:0-2186 GCA_963660255.1 Bacteroidaceae bacterium
CCGCCAACACCGGCGGGCTAGCCCGCCGGTGTTGCACTTCTATCTTGAATCTTCAGAAATTTTACTTATTGTCCCGACAGGTGTGGAAAGTTGACATACAAAAAGACCCGGAAGCCATAATCCTGACTTTCGGGTCTTCGTTTTGATAACTTCTATAAGGTTACTCTTTCACGCACCTTACGCACATACCCTGCGAGCGGGCATCCTTCATAACCTTGAATGTCCTCTTGCTCTTCATAATCGCCATATACTGACCGTAGAGTTCAGGACTGGTCGATGTCGCTGACCTGACGGCGGCTGTGCCGAACCAAACACCGGCGTATGGATTGGCCTCAGGGTAGTCAAGACCGCCGGAGGCATATACCCTGGTGCCTGTGCAAGGGAACCACTGGTCATAGATAAGCGCTCCGTGGTTGACAGCGTCCCAGGTCATATCCGTGAATTTCATCCAAGCGTAAGGAGTGTTGCCATCAGCGTCGCTGACCGGAACCTTGTAGCCGACAGGACAAGGGTCGTAGATGGTCTTCTTCATCGAGACTCCTCCCCAGTAATCATCATCGGAGACATCCACCCAGTCTTTGGTGATGTAGTCGCAGACATATTCAGGATTGCCTTCCTCATCCACATTTCCGGTGGCCTTATATGTCATCGCGTAGAATGTAGTAGGGTACTGGATTGAATTTTCGATCGTGCCGTGGTAGTCAGCCAAGTCCTTTATCTTGAAGAGAACCTTTCCGTCGATGCCGTAAAGTTCCTTCTCTCCGTCCGCCTCGTAGCTGTAGTCCTCGTTCTGGATCGTGAATCCGGCGGCACCAGGGAACGGATCTTTGCGGCCCCATTGGTAGAGCATTCCGAAGTTGTCAAAGGAGCCTTGGGTGGTCTCGGTAGCTCCGATGTTCCGGTCCATAAATGTCCACTGTGTTCCGGAGGCGTTGGCTTCGGTGGTGTACAGTGTGGCCTCCGGATCGTAGTCGCAGATCCACAGATGCCAGCTCCAGAGGATTGTTCCGGCGGCGTCACACACGGCGACAAGAGCGTTGCCTTTGGTGTCAGCGATCTCCGCGTAGGCAGTCTGGAGTTCAGGATCGAAATACAGGTTTTTCACAAGACCGTAGGCATCCTGCCATACGAGTTTTACCGTGGAACCTTCACCTGTCAGTTCTGTCTCCGAGTTTCCTTTGTGGGAAGTCTCGAATGAGACCACGCTTCCAGGCTTGACGATGTAGCAGTTGGCAGTGCCGTTTTCCGACAGGTTCACAGCTACCGTCGAGATCTCTTCCGGAACGTAGATTGGTTTCTGGGGTCCGTTGTCATCCTTACACCCTGTAAAGGAGACACTTGCCGCACACAGCAATGCCGCGAGCAGGCTTTTCTTGTAGTTGGTCATAAAATAATTTGTTAAGAACGTTTATATTCAACCGTCAATTTAAGAATATTATTTCGTTCTTCACGCATTATTTTACTACAAAATCGATTTTATTCAATATGCCGTGCGCTTTCTGAATATTTATTTCCTACAACAGCCGCTTCACAGCCTTGAAGAACTTGTACGGCATATACCTGAACGGCAGATCCAGCCACGTCGGAGTGGTGACGACCGCCCGGTAGTGGGTGAATGCGTCGAAGCTGCGTTTGTGGTGGTAGCTGCTGAGGCCGGAGTTCCCGACCCCGCCGAACGGAATGTTCTCGTTGGCTATGTGCATTATCGTGTCGTTGATGCAGGCTCCACCCGAGGATGTGTGACGAAGAACGTGATCCCCTTGGCTTCCGAAGTAGTACAGGGCCAGTGGCTTCTCCCTTGACGTGACGAATGAAATCACTTCATCAATATCCTTGAAAGTCTGCACAGGGAATATAGGCCCGAAGATCTCCTCGCGCATCACCGGAGCGTCCGGCGAGACTCCGTCCAGAACCGTCGGCTCGAAATATCTGTCGCCGCGCTCCGTGCGACCACCGAAAGCGATCCGCCCGTCTTTAAGATAACCCTCAAGCCTGTCAAATGCCTTGTCGTTCACGATTCTGACAAAGTGATCCGTTTTCCGTGGATCCTCTCCGAGAAGTTCCTTGAAGTTGATTTCCAGTTCTTTAAGGAATTCGTCCTTAATGTCCTCGTGAAGCATCAGGTAGTCCGGAGCGATGCAGGTCTGCCCGGCGTTGAGGCTCTTTCCCCAGGCTATACGCTTGGC
>CAVKYA010000426.1:0-2185 GCA_963660255.1 Bacteroidaceae bacterium
CAATTTATTCTTAAACTAGAACGTAGCGATAAACTCGTCAATGGTGACACCTTCCGGGATGGCGGAGGCGACACGGGCCTTGAGACGCTGCTTCCCTTTCGTGACGGAGGTCGGGGATATTCCCATCATAGCGGCCATCTGCTTGCCGGAGAAACCGAAGCGGAGAAGGACAGCGATGCGCAGCTCGGCGGCGGTCAAGCCTGGAAATGAAGTCTTGAGCCTCTCCGTGAAGCGATTGCAGACATCGTCCAGAATCTTCTCCAACCTACCCCACTCGGCATCAGACAGATAACGCGCGTTCTGCTGGAGCGACATCACCAACTTATCCTTGAACATCAGCACCGAGCGCAACTCGCTGCGCTCCGACTCACTCTCGTGAAGCAACGTCCTGCTCTCCCCTATCTCGCTATCCTTCCGCTCGATGGCCTCGTCTCGCTTCCTAAGCCGTCTCCTGAACATACGCACAATCAAGTACAACGCCACGATCAGAGACAGCACCGCCGCCACAGCCGAACCGATGATCCGGCTTCTGGACGAACGGATGTCAGCCCTTTCGGCCTCAACACTGTTCTCGATGATCTTGTCGTTCTGTTGGGACGCTTCCAACTGGCTCTTGATCTCATTATGAATGGTCAGATACTTGACGGCATTCTCCTTGTCATCAAGCAGATCACGATAGACAATGTAAGAAAGCTGCGACCCCGAGAGTTTCGCGATCAGATCAGGAGCCTCCATCTCCTTTGCGGCATAGAACAAAGCGGAATCCGGAATATTCATTTTCCGGAAAGCATCCGCAAGGACAGCGTAGCGCACTCGGGACTTTCTTTTTCCTTCCCTGAAAAGCCTTTCCTGCGCCCGGACGGCGGTCGAGGCGCATTCCAAAGCCTTATCGAATTGACCGTTACGACTGTAGCAGGCTCCAAGATTGTAAAGCGCCCTGGCATAGTCCTTATCCTCGCCTTTGGAGATCTCCGCCGCACGGATGGCATATTCAATGGCCTCCGAATAATCCCTGTTCTCATCTCCGAGGAACAAGGAACGGTGCGACAGATTGATCAGGGCCGTCACCTGAAAAGGCAGTGAGCCAGCCTTCTCAGCCTCCTCCAGACCTTTTTCCAGATAAGGCAAAGACGCGTCGTACCACTTCCGGTCATTGAGCACGACAGCGTAGCGCAGGTTGATCATAGCGGCAAGCATATGATTGTCTGAGCCTTTGACCTCTTTTGTGGCGTGAAGCAGATCGTTGGCCCATTCTGCCTGAGTCCCGGATTTGTTGTCCTCACGGACCACGGCGCGGAGGTAATACGCCTGAGCCTTACGGTCCCGGTTGCCGTATTTCAGGAAATAGTCAACCCCGACATTCATCAGCGCCTCATCAATTCCCGGCTTGTAGGCGTTGTACTCCGCGAATGTCCTCAACAAACAATAGGAAGCGTAGAGATAGCGTCCGGAGGATTCTGAATATTCCACAGAATCAAGTATGGTCAAAGCACTGTCTGGCCGGGAGTCCAAAAGACTCTCAGCCAGACTTAAATCCTCAGGAAGTCTTGCGCCACGGCCGCACGAAGAGGCCAGAAAAGTACAGACAATGAATATTATCGCAGGAAACTTTCTCATAATAACTTTCACAGGCATCTGGTCATCCGCTGGTTAGTCCAATCGGCTTTTGCCCGAACGCAAAGTTAGGAATTTTCCGGGAATATTTCAGCAGAGACAAGAAATAGTTCCTACAATGAATCCCAGTAAGGTTTCAATTCTGACCGGATTAGGTCAATCACAGTACCAAAGGATGGGCCATTCTTGATTTTTGTCTTCCTCAAAAAAGCGTTCCACTGGAGCAGCTTATCAGGATCGGTCTTGAAATCATCTGAAAACAACAAATGATTCTCCTCATATCGGGTTTTCCTATTAGCCATAACTTCCCGGATAGCTCTTTCCAGAGAGATCTTGTCCAATTTGTAGCCAGAAAGAATTGTATACACATCATAGAAATCTTTCATTCTGCTATTTGCTAATGATTTGGCAATCATAGTCTGAAATTTTTCAGCGACAACAGTTTCCAAAGAATAAGCATTGATTGTAAAGTTTTCCATTTCCGAGATCAACGGAGGATAATCAAGTGCCACAGGAGATGGAATTATTATGTCTCCGAACCCAATGTCCATAGACAAATTCTGCACAATCG
>CAVKYA010000427.1:0-2176 GCA_963660255.1 Bacteroidaceae bacterium
GATTCGGAGCCGCATGGACTGACGAGGCCGGGAAAGTCTTCGCCGGAAACACGTTCGATTACTGTGGAATCCACGGGAAAGCCTTGATGGCCGCAGGTTACGCTTTCCATTCAGCAAGTGTAGCAGCATTCTGCGAAGACAGGTCATTGGCTGAAAAAGACATGACAGTTGACCTCATCTGCGGGAAACAGATCACCACTGTTGTGGGTACCGGACAGGTACCGGACAGGTTCCAGGTCTTCCCTACCGGGCTTCAGAAAGCGATCTCCGGTTACACCGGGCGCGGAGGGAATGTGCTGGTTTCCGGAGCGAACATCGGCACGGATGTCTGGGATGAGATCTACCCGGTACATAAAGACAGCGCTTACACTGCCATGACCAAGGCTTTTGTGGAAAAGACTCTCGGTTACAGATGGATGACGAACTACGCCAGCCGCAGCGCGACAGTCTGCCCGAAGAACAACTCTCTCCTTAAGCCGGACTCAGGCAGGATTTCTTTCAGGAAAGACCGCAACCCTGTGATCTACAACGTGGAGACCCCTGACGGCATCGTTCCGTCCTGCGACAAGGCACAGGCCTTCCTGCGGTACTCAGACACGAACATCTCCGCAGGAACATGTTTCGAGGGAAAGGGTTACCGGACTGTCTGCATCGGTTTCCCGATCGAGGTGATCACAGAGGAAAGCCAGATGGAGACTCTGATTAAAGACATAATGAAATTTCTTGACAAATAACCAGTTATGACTCCAAGAGAATCCGAACTCATCGAACTCCTGCACAAGGAAGTCAAGCCGGCCTTAGGCTGCACCGAACCGATCGCCGTAGCGCTGGCCGCCGCCAAAGCCACGGAAACCTTGAAAACAAAAGTCCTGGAGCTTTCTGAATATGAACTTGACGTTGAAGTCAGCGGGAATATTCTCAAGAACGGGATGGGGGTCGGGATCCCCGGAACGGGGATGGTCGGGCTTTACATAGCCTCGGCTCTCGGAGCGGTCTGTGGAAAGAGCGAATATGGCCTTGAGGTTCTCAAAGACTTGACAGACAAAGATGTAGAGACAGCCAAGGCTTTGGTGAACACCGGCAAGGTGCGGATCAAGGTCGCCGACAGTCCTAAGATTCTTTACGTCAAAGTTACGGTCGAGTCAGCCGGCCACAAAGCGTGGACTGTCATCGAGGACGACCACGACAGGATTGTGGAGACAGGGCTTGACTCATCTGTCTCGGATTTCAGGAAAGGCGGTGACGGTGAAGCCGCTCCGGTAAAGTGCACGCTGGACTATAGCCTGAGTGTCAAGGAGATATATTCATTCGCCCAAAACGCCGCGTTCGAGGACATAAAGTTCATTCTGGCGGACAGGGACCTGAATCTCGCGCTCGCCCGTGAAGGCTTGAGCGGCGACTACGGCCTCAATGTCGGCAAGGCCATCCGCGAGAACCAGCAGGAGGTCTTCGGGGACGATTTCATCAGTTTCGCGATGGGGATGACAGCGGCGGCTTCGGATGCCAGAATGGCAGGATGCAAGCTCCCTGCGATGAGCAACTCCGGCAGCGGCAACCAAGGAATCACTGTTAGTATGCCCGTGATAGCGTACGCCCTGAAATACGATGTAGATGACGAACAGTTGGCCAGAGCTCTGATTCTCAGCAATCTGGTCGCGATTCACATCAAAGGCTATCTCGGAAAGTTGTCAGCCCTGTGCGGCTGCGTGATCGCCTCGACCGGCTCAGCGTGCGGAATCGTGTTCCTGCGCGGAGGAAACTACGAACAAGTCTGTTCGGCAATCAAGAATATGATCGGCAACATCACCGGGATGGTCTGTGACGGTGCCAAGGTAGGATGTGCGATGAAAGTGGCCTCCGGAGTGGCCTGCGCCGTCCAATCCTGTGTCCTGGCCCTGAGAGGAACCTGCATCAAGGAGACCGACGGCATCATCGACAAAGACATCGAGAAGACGATCCGGAATCTCGGCCGCATAGGCTCCGCGGGAATGCAGTCCACCGATCACCTCATCCAGCAGATAATGCTCTGCAAAGAGTAGTCTAAGTTCAAATCAAGCAGCGGGGCTACGTATAACATAATCCCGCCGCCTGAAAACCTTGCATTGAAATATTCAAAAAACTTTAGAAGCTGTTTTGATTTGTTTGTTTGAAGGTTAAGAGCAAGCTCTTTCCCTGC
>CAVKYA010000428.1:0-2176 GCA_963660255.1 Bacteroidaceae bacterium
ACACCATATTCATCTTGAAGAATATAGGTGTGAGGACGAAGGCTATGATTATGTAACCTACGAAAAAGCCGAGCACCATCTGCATATAGCCCATAGCCGTGCCTCCCACGCCGACCATTCCCGGCACTGAGACGTAGGTCACACCGGACATCGGCGCTCCAAGCATCGCGATCGCCACGATCCACCACGGAGCCTTGCGCCCTCCGTTGAAGAATCCCGCGTTGTCAGCGTTTCGCGAGGAGATCCAAGACACTGTGAACATCACGGCGAAGTACGCCAGAACTGTGATTATTACTGATAAAGGGCTCATATTATGCTATTGATAATTATATGCAAAAGTAAGTCTTTGAAGGCAAATAACGATGAATTTTTCCGTTTTCGTTGAAATATTCATTAATTCAATTCTTGAATATGATGACGGTCGCCCAGACCTCGCAGCCTTCTTTTCTGCCGACGAAGCCGAGACGTTCGGTTGTGGTTGCTTTGACAGAGATGTTATCGGCATCTGTTCCAATTACTTCGGCAAGTTTTGAACGCATATCGTCTATGTGCGGGCGCAGTTTCGGAGCCTGTAGGGCTATCGTGATGTCAGCATTGCCGAGTTCGTAGCCTTTGGCTCTGACCAGTCTCATCACTTCAGTCAGAAGCAGTTTGCTGTCAATGCCTTTCCATCTGTCGTCATTGTCCGGGAAATGCAGTCCGATGTCCCCAAGAGCGGCGGCTCCCAAAAGGGCGTCGCAAAGAGCGTGGATGGCTACATCTCCGTCTGAATGAGCCACAAACCCGGTTTCGCTTTCGATTTTGATTCCGCAGAGCCACATCGGAAGCCCTTCCTTGAGGGCGTGGACATCGTAACCATTGCCTATTCTTATATCGGAATATTTCATTATGCAGTTCTATTTACGCAAAAGTAAGCATTTTCTACATTTTGGACGGCTAATTTTCCTAAATTTGCGTCTTTAAGAATATATTCGTTAATTTTTTGAAAAGAATCGCATAAACCACAGGATAATGAAAAGATTGATTTCCGTTGCGATACTGGCTTTGGCCGCCATCCAGACCTTTGCTGGGTCTTGGGTAAGGATCAACCTGATAGGCTATTTGCCGGAGGCTACCAAGGTTGCGGTCTTTATGAGTAACGATGCCGTTCAGGTCGATGGCTTTGAGTTGGTTGATGCCTTTACTGGTGAAGTTGTCTGGAAGTCCGCTGAAGTAAGGCCGACCGGGGCGCTTGGACAGATGAAGACGACCTGTCGTCTGGATTTCAGCGCCTTGAAGACCGATGGAGCCTATTATATTAAGGTATCATCATCCGGTGGCGAGACTCGTTCGGAGATATTCCCTATAAATCCTAAGGTTTATGATGGCACCGCTGATTTCGTGCTGAACTATATGCGTCAGCAGCGCTGTGGTTGGAACCCGTTCTTCAAGGACAGCTGTCACCGCAAGGATGGCATCATCGTCGGGCATCCGGATCCACGGAAAGACAGCACTTTCCTTGATGTGACAGGTGGCTGGCACGACGCTTCGGACTGTCTTCAATACACAACCACCTCGGCCAACGCCATTTATCAGATGATGTTTGCTTACCAGAGCAATCCGGAGGCGTTCTCGGACAATTACTTGGCTGACGGGACTCCAGGGCGGAACGGGATTCCGGACATTGTGGATGAGATTTACTGGGGGCTCAAATGGTTGGATAAGATGAATCCTGAGCCTGGGGAGTTGTACAACCAGATCGCGGATGACCGTGATCACGTGGGAATGCGTGTCCCGAGTGATGATCAGGCTGATTATGGCTGGGGAAAGGGGGAGTACAGGCCAGTGTGGTTCTGCTCCGGTGAGCCTCAGCAGAGGGGTAAGCGTGGGGACAAGAACAAGACGACCGGTGTTGCCAGCACAGCCGGGAAGTTCGCTTCGGACTTCGCTCTCGGGGCTGAAATCCTGAAGCCGTTCTACCCAGAGTTCGCTGAGAAGATCGGTGCCAAGGCGCAGGCCGCATACGATGCCGGAGTCGCTAAACCCGGTGTCTGCCAGACCGCCTCAGTGGTTTCTCCGTACATTTACGAGGAGGATAACTGGGGGGATGATATGGAGTTGGCTGCCTATGAGATGTTCCGCCGCACCGGCGACAAGAAGTACAGGACGGAGGCCATTGAATATGCCCGCCGCGAAC
>CAVKYA010000429.1:0-2143 GCA_963660255.1 Bacteroidaceae bacterium
TCGGGAATATTCTCTACGCTCTTTTCCTGCGCCGCCTTCCGACAAAGGCTCTCGGCTGGTTGACAGCATTGACCGGCATCGGACTTACTTGGTTCGCCGTCACGGATGTCTCCGGCTACGGCAGTATCGGTGTCGGTTGGACCCTTGACACCGTGAATTTCTGCGGAGGAATGCTCCGGATGCTGTTCCCTTACACGATGGGTATGTTCATTTCGAGAATATTCATACCTCTACCTATAAAGGTATCTAATCGATTCATTTTCTGTTCCTTGGTTCTATTAGTGTTGCTTGCCTTCCCATATCTTGAGCCCAAAAACGGAATCTGCATCAACGGAATTTTCGAGATGATGTGCGTCATTCTTGTCTTCCCTGTCATCGTCTGGATCGGAGCCTCTGGAGGCCAAAAGGAAAGCAGAGCCTGTAAACTGCTCGGAGACATCTCATTCCCGCTCTACATTGTTCATTACCCAGTGATGTACCTGTTCTATTCCTGGCTGATAAAGACGGAAAAATATTCATTCAGCGAGACTTGGCTGGTGGCAATCGGAGTGATGGCGGTTTGTATTGTACTTGCGCTCCTCTGTCTCAAGTTGTACGACGAGCCTGTACGCAGACGGCTGTCACGTCTGGGAAAGCGTTAGTCTTTCTCCTCGTGAGGCAGAAGCGCTTTCTTCTTGCGGAAGACCACCCTCTCGCTCATAAAGAAGTTCAGTCCCCCTGACACGCACAGTGCCAAGAGGTTACACCACACGACATTCCAACGGAACATCCTCTGGATCAGAAGCAGGAAAGCCATCTTGACAAGAAACGCTCCGATGCAGGAAAGGTTGTAGCCGCTAAGATGCCGGAAGAACGACCTTGCGCTACGGCAAGAAATCCTGTCTCTCCAGATGAAGAAATAGGCCACGACAAAATTGGTCACGGCGGCGCACTCGAACGAGATCGCCGGAGAGATGATGTACTGGCCGAAATACGTGCTGAAAACCCACTTGGAGAAAACCCAAAGCACAACCGTGTCCACAATCGTACCCAGAAGGCTTGACGCGGAAAACTCGACGAATCTTTTGACTAAATTAAGCCACGGTTTGGTCATCACTCTCAGTTTCGGACGGCAAACTTACATAAAATTCGTGAATTTGTGGATAAAAAGCCGATCTATTCAGTAAATTTGTCGTTCTATAAGCGGCGATTGCCGCAGATGAGACAAGTTTTTACGATCATTTACTCAAACGAACTATGTCAGAAGAAATGAATATAGTACGCGACCTCGCCGTGATTCTGATCTCGGCGGGAGTGTTCACGATAATATCCAAGGCCCTGAAGCAGCCACTCATCATCGGCTACATCCTCGCCGGTTTCCTGATCGGCCCGAACGTCAGCTTCTTTCCGGGAATATCCAGCGAGGCGACCGTGCACCAATGGTCGGAGATCGGCATAATATTCCTGATGTTCGGTCTTGGTCTTGAATTCAGTTTCAAGAAGTTGCTGAAGGTCGGCGGAAGCGCCATCGTCACGGCTGTCGTAAAATTCATCGGAGTGTTCCTAATAGGATTCGTCACCGCGCAGGCCCTTTCCTGGAGCTTTATGGAAAGCGTTTTTCTCGGCGGACTGCTGTCTATGTCCTCCACTATGGTCGTGCTGAAATCCTACAATGACCTCGGGCTTAAGAACAAGCCCTACGCCGGAGTCGTGTTCGGAACGTTGGTCGTCGAGGATCTGATCGCGATTTTGCTGATGGTGCTGCTCTCCACGATGGCCGTCTCGCAATCATTTGCCGGTAAGGAGCTGATAATGAACATCGCAAAACTGGTCTTCTTCCTGATTCTATGGTTCCTCGTGGGAATCTATGTCATCCCGACCTTGCTGAAAAAGGCCAAGAAATATCTCAACGATGAGATCCTGCTGATTGTCAGCATCGGCCTCTGCTTCGGTATGGTCGCATTGGCGACATCGGTCGGATTCTCATCCGCCCTCGGAGCCTTCGTTATGGGATCGATCCTGGCGGAGACCTCCGAAAGTGAGCACATTGACCACATCGTGGAGCCTATCAAGAACCTTTTCGGAGCCATATTCTTTGTCTCCGTCGGTATGATGGTCGCTCCGTCGGTGATCGCCGAGCATTGGGCGATGATTCTCCTGCTCT
>CAVKYA010000430.1:0-2141 GCA_963660255.1 Bacteroidaceae bacterium
CAAAGGATGGCGACATCGTCCTGTCGAATCTGACGGCCGAGCCGAGAATCGGTGCGGTTATCCTCAAATGGGATAATCCAGCCGCAAGTGATTATTACTATGCTATGGTGACGTACACCAACGCTTCGGGAGAGGAAGTGAAGCAGAAAGTCAGTGTTTACAGTGTCGATTCAGAAAAGGGTGAAGGCCATACTTCCGTAAGAATAGGGGGATTCTCTGACACCAATACTTACGAATTCACTGTCACTCCTTACACTTCCGATGAACGTTACGGAGATTCCAAGACCGTTTCCTGCGCTCCTGAGGATGCCAGCAAGGCCTTCAAGTACATCTCGGAGACCATTGATGCCACACCGACCGTCGAAGGAGCGGTCATCAGTTGGGCTAATGAATATGATGTTCCGGTGACCGTGAACGTCACATACAACAACCTCTCTGGGGAGACCAAAACTGTCACCAAGACAAGCAATGTTGGAGAAAGTGTGGAGATATTCCCGTTTGTTGATCCTACCGAGGTGACGATCACCGCCACCGATGAGAGCGGCAAGAACACTTCCGACCCGAAGGTGATCGAGGTGACACCGGAAAGGGGAGAGATCCCTCAGTCAAGAATGACGGCCGTAGGCGCTTCAGGCGTTGATGGTGATAATATTCCAGCGAATCTTTTGGATAACAATGTCTCAACCGCTTGGTCAGGAACAAATAATGACATCGTGTGGGTAGCCATTGACCTTGGTGAGGTTCATCGGATCAATTGGTTCGAGCTGGTAGGTAATTCAAAGGACAGGGACGGCCAGCCTGTCGCCCTTATGGTTTTCGACTCGAAAGAGCCTGTGGCTGATATGTCCGCCGCCCATTATCTCGGTATGTTTGAGTATAATCCTGATCACATCTATAACCACGCTTATAAAATTGATAATCCGATAGACGCAAGGTTTCTTCTTATCGCGTTTCCGAGCGTGCAGCGTGTGAGTATCACCGAGTTCTGCGCCTATTATGCTGATGCGGCGACCCATTACGCCAAGGAGTCCGAACTTGAGCTCCAGCCGGATCCGGATGATGATCCTACTTACTATCCGGAGGTTGAGTATATGACTCCAAACACTGGAACCATCAACAATCTTAAGATAACGGCAAGCAATCCTGAGAATCCGTCAGAATTCACGTTTGAGACGACAGGAGGTGACTCTTGGGTGGCTATGCAGCCGCTCAAGAAGCAGGCTCCGGGAACAGTTCTTGTGTTCCACTACAAGTCAACCGCTGACCTTGCCTGTGAGTTCTTCTGGTGTAAAGGTGGTTGGGGCGTAGGTGGCCCTGCCGGTGGCGTGGAGACATTCTTCACACTAAAGAAGACCGATGAATGGAAGACCTTCAAGATGAATATGGTCGATGCCTGGAACAAAGGCTGGTGGGGTGGTGACCCTGGAGCCGTTGTCCGTTTCGACATCGGTGACGGAGCCGGAGAGACGGTCGTCGTCCGCCTGATGCATTGGCGAGCAGCCGAGGAAGGCGAATAATCAACGTTTTATTAAACAATTGTTTACAGATGATAAGAAAGACAATTTCATCTATAATTACTTTCATAGTTATGTCCTGCGCTGTTTCGGCACAGGACATAACTGTCGAAAGATCGGCCTCAGACCTGTTTTCAGACACTTGGGTGGCAACTGACGCATTGGGCAGGACAATGCCCGGAATCGATGCCGTAGGCCCTGTGAAGACCGACCAGCGCCGTGTCGTGGGAATATTCTACATCACGTGGCACACGCAGAACCTTGCCACATTGCCCGGCCCGTACGGCGCTGACGTGACCAAGGTTCTAAGTGCCGACCCGAAGGCCCGCCTTCAGGCCGACAATCCGAACTGGAAGTACGGCTCCTACCATTGGGGAGAGCCCGAGATGGGATATTTCCTGAGTCAAGACGAATGGGTCATCCGGAAGGATATGTCGATGCTTTCCGATGCCGGAGTTGACGTGCTTGTGCTCGATGTCACGAACGCCGTGCGTTACTGGGATGAATGGGAGGTGCTGTTCTCCACTATGGAGAAGATGCGTTCAGAGGGCAACAGCACTCCTCAGTTCTGCTTCTGGGCGTTCAACGGAGAGGTGATCACGGTTGTCCAGCAACTCTACGAGCGGA
>CAVKYA010000431.1:0-2124 GCA_963660255.1 Bacteroidaceae bacterium
GCGGAGCAAAGAATCCGCAAAGCGAGTTAGGTTATATCGCACCTGACTCGCTTTTTTGTTTCCCTAGTATCATATACTTGGCATCAAATCGCCCGAAAGGCCATATTGTGGATGTCATTTCTGTGATGTTAATTATCAACTTTTGGCATATTCACGACAACGTTTTCAGACCACAGCCAATTCTTTACTTGGATTTGGGTTATAGTGGTATTCATTAAAGGTTCATTTTATCCAAACACACCTCATATTGCCACATTTTGGACGAAATGAATTTTATTCAATATATTGATTTATACACATTTGAGTAATACATTAATGCAGAAATGGAAAAGATAACGGGGTAATGTACTTTAGGCTTGTGCATAATCCCTTCGGTAACACTTTCAGCCTCTTTTGCTCCCCAAGAGTGCATCCTGCACTCTTGGGGAACGTTTTTCTCACTTTTCGTCTCCCAAGAGCGCTGCGAAACAACCAGAGGAGGCATTACTTCCCTTTTTCGCTTCTGAAAAGATACACAACATCCGCACAGAGATCCACGCCGCACTCTTGGCCTGACACAGTACGATGTGGATTCATTTATTCAGGCTTAGTGCAGACAACAATCGAGGACTGCCTTCAAAATATGTCCGTTTGGTAAATCATAAGGCTGATTTGATGTACTAAACGGGCGAAGATGACAATCGGTACACAAGAAGGTCGCCAGAGGTATCAATCGGGATTAAACGGGAGACCCGTACACGAAAAATGAGATCAGGGTACGGAAAAAAAATGTCCAAGGGAATAAGCGGAAAGCCAATTCAATACTGCCGAGGACCGAAGATGGAGGTGCCGATGCGGACGATGGTGGCGCCGTGACGGATGGCGAGGGGCCAGTCGTGGGACATTCCGATGGAGAGTTCGGTGAAGTCTGACAGTTGAGGGTAACGGGCATCCAAACGCTGTTTGAAGGACTGGATGCGTGCGAAATCGGACTCGACTACCGTGTCGTCATCGATGTGGGTGGCCATTCCCATCAGGCCGTGGATACGGACGTGCTGATAGGAACGCCCGCTGGCATATTCATCAAGGATTGACTCGATTTCCTGCTCGGTGAGGCCACCTTTGGTCTGTTCGGCGCCGAGATGGAGCTCCAGAAGGACGTTGACTGTGCGGGAATTGACTGAGGCCCAGTTGTCGATCAGGTCCAGCAGGTGACGGGAATCCACCGACTCGACCAAGGAGGCGTACGGAAGGACCAACTTCAGTTTGTTGGTCTGAAGATGGCCGATGAAATGCCACTCGATGTCTTGAGGGAGTTGGAGGGCCTTGGCGGCGAACTCTTGCGGACGGTTCTCACCGAAACGGCGCTGGCCGGCCTGATAGGCGGTCAGGATGTCCGAGAACGGATGAAATTTGGAAACTGCCACCAGTTTAACCCCTGATGGCAGTTCCTTTTTGATATTGTTAAGATTCTCTTCTATCATTCCGTAAAGGATTTACAGGAATCAAAACCTAGTCAAGTATTTTAGCGACGCCCCTTCTGCTGCTCCCTCTGCATCTGAGCCTGCATCCTCTGAGCCTCCTCAAGACGCTGCTGCCACTTGCTCTTAGGCATTTTCTTGCCCTCGGTGGCCTTCAGTTTGGCGCGGATCTCGTCCGGATTCACGAACCACTTCCTGATTACCCAGGTCTCAAGCATCGTGATGAGGTTGGAAAGCAGGTAGTAGTAGCTCAAACCGGCGGAGAGGCTGTTACAGATGAAGAACATCATTATAGGCATCATCCACACGCTCATAAAGCGCATCGAAGCCATCTGAGGATCATCGGCTCCTGGCTGGGACGCAGTCGTGATCTTCGAATAGAAGAACATCGACACGGCCATCAGCAGGGCGAACAAAGAGAGGTGGTCGCCAATCAGCGGAATCCTCGTGCCGAAATCGATGATCGAATCGTATGAGCTCAGGTCGTCGGCCCAAAGGAAAGACTGCTGACGCAGCTCGATGGAGGCAGGGAAGAACCGGAACATCGCCCACAGGATCGGGAACTGGAGAAGCATCGGGAGACAGCCACCCATCGGACTGATTCCCGCCCTCTTGTAAAGATCCATCTGAGCCTGCTGTTTCTTGAGGGCGTCCTCCTGCTTAG
>CAVKYA010000432.1:0-2121 GCA_963660255.1 Bacteroidaceae bacterium
TTGAGGGAGAGTTCGGCCTTCCTACGATCAATGATATTCTTAAGGAATTGGCCAAACCTGGCCGTGACCCTCGCCAGAGCGCCCAGGAGTTCAGTTTCGCCGATGACATCCACGAGATAGAAGACCTGAAGCCGGGTATGGAACTCCCTGGAATCGTCACCAACGTGACCGCTTTCGGTGCCTTTGTTGACATCGGAATCCACGAGAACGGCCTCATCCACGTCTCTCAGATGCGTGGCCAGAAAGTAAAACTCCACCAGAAGGTCACCGTCAGTGTCCTTGATGTCGATCTTGACCGCAAACGCATCTCGCTAAGATTGTTGCATAACAAATAACTTATATATTTCGGCGTAGTGAAGTGTCTCCACGAACCCTCCGCGCTTCGCGCTCCGTCCCTCCCAGCCTTACGGCTGGGCCCCTCCTGCTTATAGCCGCGGGTGGCTAAGGTTCGTGGGGGCACTTCACTACGCCAATAAGGTTATGAGTGTATGGTGTTAAAATGTTAATGAATATTTGAATATTATTTCTTTCCGAAAGAAAAAATTGATTATCTTTGTGAAAATGAAAGGTAATTAACTAATCGTATTCCGAGTTTTCTATGAGCGCTGCTAAAAGTATATGTGACAATAAGGCCGTAGTCTATCTCCTGTCGGTCTTGGCCATTGTGCTTTGGGGAATGTCCTACATCTGGAGCGACCGGCTGATCGCTCAGAATGTGCCGATTTTCTATTTCGTTCCGATAAGGATTTTTGTGGCCGGCATAATACTTCTTGTGTTCAACCTCATAACGAAAGTGTTAAGGCCAATAGCCAGGAAAGATATTTGGAAATTCTTGCTCCTCGCTCTGTTTGAGCCCCTTATCTATTTCCTTTGCGAGACCTACGGCATCAAGGAAACCGGCTCGCCGACCATCAGCGCAATGATCATCGCCTCCGTGCCGATTTTCTCCGTAGGAGCTGGAGCGTTGTTTTTCAGAGAGCGTATCTCAATTCTTAACGGTTTCGGAATAGCCGTGACATTGGCCGGCATCTGCCTTGTGCTTCTCAAACAGGGTGGTGATGAAGGTGTGCCTCAGAACTTTGTCCTCGGAGTGATCCTGCTGATGATTGCCGTGTTCTCGGAAGTCGGTCACGCATCCTTGACAAAACTCCTTGCGGACGGCTACAAGCCGCAGGTCATCGTGATGTACCAGTTCCTGATCGGCTCAGTGTATTTCCTGCCGTTCTTCCTGACGAAAGGTATCGGGAATTTCGACGCAAGACTTCTTTCTTGGAATGTCCTTGAGCCGATTCTCTGTCTCGCAGTCCTCTGCTCTAGTCTTGCATTCTCCCTCTGGGCTATGACAATCAAGAAGTTAGGTGTAGGCAAATCCAGCGTATTCCTTGCGATGATGTGCGTAGCCACCGCTCTTGTAGCCGAAGTCATCGGCCGTGAGCATCTTTCCGTCATCCAGTGGTTAGGAGTATTCGTCGCCGTCCTCGGCATCGTCCTCTCCCAATACTGCTGCACGAAGAAATCCAAAGCATAATATCCCGCTCAGCCTATTCTGGAATTGTCCAGAAGAAGTGAGCGGAACTTATAAAATCACAATGCGGTCACCGAGCTTTGTCGAAGTGACCGCATTGTGGATATTCTGTGGCAATAGCCTTTACTTGACCTTGATGGAGTTGAGGAGGTCAAGCTTGCCGGTGTCGGTGAGGTGGATGATAAGCTCGCCGAAAAGGGTGTTCTGCCAGGCGAACCAGGCACGTGTGAACTTGCTGGCATCGTCCTTATAGAAAGACTCGTGCATAAAACCTGTGCCGGCGTCGGTCTTCATCAGGGTCTCGACGCACCACTTGATCTCCTTGTCGTCCTGTGACGTGAAGGCCTTCATCATAATGCTCATAGGCCAGATGTAGTCGTAGCCGATGTGCGGACCGCCGATTCCCTCTCCGGCCTTGCCTTTGAAGAAATACGGGTTGTCCTCGCTCCAGACAAACCTGCGGGTGTTCTGGTAGATAGGGTCGTTCACATCAATGTCACCGAGATAGGCCATCGCGAGGAGGCTCGGCACGTTGGCGTCATCCATCATCAGCTGGTTGCCGAAACCGTCCACCTCGAAGGCGAAGATCTTGCCGT
>CAVKYA010000433.1:0-2114 GCA_963660255.1 Bacteroidaceae bacterium
ACGCAAAGTTAGGAAAATCTTTCAATCACGCAAAACAGCACTCGGAAAATTCTTGCGTCAGTGTTTCGTCCATTTCCTATCCTTTCGGATCGTCACTTATATTGATGGACGAAAATAGGCCGTTCTATCAGAGAGTATGAAAAATATTTATAATAAAAAGGTCAATCCTACCGGACGCGAAAAGTAGACACGGAAAATTTCACAACTGTTTGCGGTCAAAATGTCAGCCTATTACGGAATAGCCCAATTTTTGAACAATGCGCCTCCATTAACTTTAAATGAATATTTTGTTATGAAATTCGTGGAATATCCTGAAGACAAGAAGGCGGACTCTCCTAAGGAGGCCGATGGGCAGACTCGTGGCGGCTGGTTTCCGAACGGAAACATGTTTTGGGCGATGGTGCTGATGTTTGTCTTTCTGGCTTTGATCAACACCTTCCTGTTTCCGGGAGGCAGGGGCAGCAGCGTGGTGGAGACGGACTATGGAACGTTCATCTCCGATGTGGACAAGGGTTTGGTCTATGATGTTGTGATTGACGGGGATAAGGTGTTATATTCAAAGAGTGCCCCGCTCACTTATCAGGAAAAACTCAAAGGGCAGAGGGACACGACTTATGTCACCGGAGCGGTTACTGATCCGGATTTCGTGAACCGCCTGTCAACAGCCCAGAGTCCCAACAAGGACGGCAAGATCCGTTTCGTTAAGAAACTCAACCGCGAGCGCTCTCCCCTTCTGGATTTCATCCTTTGGTGGGTGCTTCCTGGTATGCTGATGTACTGGCTGTTAAGCGCCGCGATGAGGCGTGTGGGCAGCAATATGGCCAAAGGCGGCAGTATGGGAAACTTTATGCAGTTCGGACAAAGTGGCGCGAAAGTCTATGCCGAGAATGACATAAAGACACGTTTCTCGGATGTCGCCGGACAGGACGAGGCCAAGGACGGGCTTATGGAAGTGGTGGATTTCCTGCATAACCCGGCAAAGTACAATGAGGTCGGTGCACATCTGCCTAAAGGTGTCCTTCTGGTCGGGCCTCCGGGTACAGGTAAGACACTGATCGCCAGGGCTGTGGCCGGTGAGGCCGGAGTTCCGTTCTTCTCGATGTCCGGTTCGGAGTTCGTCCAGATGTTCGTCGGAATGGGCGCGGCAAAGGTTCGTGACCTGTTCAGCCAGGCACAGGCCAAGGCCCCGTGCATCGTGTTCATAGACGAGATCGACGCTATCGGAAAGAGCCGTGAGAATAACATCGGCGGCGGAAACGATGAGCGGGAACAGACTCTCAACCAGTTGCTTACAGAAATGGACGGCTTTGACGGAGACAAAGGTGTGATCATTCTTGCCGCGACCAACAGGCCGGACAGTCTGGACAAGGCGCTTCTCCGACCGGGACGTTTCGACAGACGGGTCCAGATGGAACTTCCTGACCTGCAAGGAAGAAAGGCCATTCTTCAGGTACACTTGAAGAACATCAAGCACGAAGACATCGATCTTGATCTTATTGGCCGCGCAACCGCCGGCTCGTCTGGAGCCGAATTGGCGAACATCGTAAACGAGGCTGCTTTGAGAGCCGTACGTCTTGGCAAGAAAGCCGCCACGACGGAGGATCTGGAAGAGAGCGTCGAGGTCGTGATGGCCGGTGAGCAGAGAAAGAACGCCGTGATCTCAGCCGAGGAGAAAAAGATAATCGCCTACCACGAGATCGGACACGCGATGGTGGCCGCGGCGCAGAGCAATTCCGCCCCGGTCCAGAAAATTACGATCATACCGAGGACTTCCGGGGCTCTTGGCTACACGATGCAGGTGGACGAGGGCGAAAAGTTCCTCTACAGCAAGGAATATCTTCTTAACCGTCTCGCCACATTGACGGGAGGCCGTGTCGCCGAGGAGATCATCTGCCACACCTGCACAACAGGAGCGTCGAACGACATCGAGAAGGCCACCCAGATGGCACGATCGATGATCACAACCTACGGAATGAGCGACAAGTACGGAATGATGGCCTTGGAGACCAAAGGGAACTCTTATCTGGGAGGGGCTTCTCAGTTGGCCTGCTCGGACGAAACCGCCGCTGACATCGACTCTGAAGTCCGCGAGATGATAGCCGCAGCCAAGCAGA
>CAVKYA010000434.1:0-2112 GCA_963660255.1 Bacteroidaceae bacterium
GGACAAGCACAATCCCAAGTTTTCTGGCAAGTTCTCCGAAATATTCAGTGGAAGGTCCCGGAATCGTCTCCGCCAGATCGCAGAGCGATGCGTCCTCCGTCTGGCAGAAGTACACTGAATTATGAAGTTCCTGCAAGACAACCAGTTTCGCGCCCTTGGCGGCACACTCGCAGATGTTCTCAGTAAGCTTGGCGATGTTCGCCTTTATGTCTGTCGTACAGCTCTGCTGCACCATCCCGACTTTCAAGATATTCATAATGACTTTTTCTTTATATTCCCTTAGCGACACTGGCAAGGATTCCGGCCGCAAATTTAGCAAAAAAATACCGTGCTTACCGTGTTTTTTCCTGATACTCCGTCGGCGTCATTCCCACAACCATCTTGAAATGGTGATAAAAATTCTGGGAGGTTCCGAAGCCGAGCTTTGTGGCCAGCACGTTCATCGACACGCCAGGGGTCGTCTCTATCAGGCGCTTCGCCTCCTCAATCCTCAGATTCGCCCTCCAGACACGGAATTCGGTCAGCATAATGTTCTGGAAATACCAGCGGAAAAACCGAAGATCCGTACCGCTCTGGGCAATGAGCCAGTTCCTGTCGTGCTCGGAATCAAGGTAGTCCTTCGCGGCGACATATTCATCAAGAACCTTGGCAAGCCTTTCCTTAAACTCATTGTTATCCGGATCCACCTCCGCCGGTTCATCGTCGTCGGACGGCGTTAAAAGCGACACGTCCGCTTCCTCCGCCGACGGGACAGACACAGCCGGTAGATAGTAGTTCAGTTTGGTGACATAATTGATGAAACGGCTGGCGAACCAGACATAGAACGCTATGTAGAGGCACATAAAGACATTGTAAGCCTGCGCCGGCAGCAACAGAGACAACATCGCCGAGATTCCTACCGTCAAGGCCGCATAAAAACTGTTCCGTGCCCAGATCAAATGCTGCCTGCGATCATCGTCGTAGTAGTCGGTGACCTGCTCGACATAACGGTTGTAGCAGAGCCTGAACATCAATGTGTAATATGCCAGCTGAAGAATCACCGCCGCCACCGCGATGCACGTGATGTACGGCGAGCCGGCCAGTGAATCCGCCACAAGATAACCGGCTGAGCCCAAGGACACAGAGACGACATTGACCAACAGTCTCTTACGTGTGATGAAGCGCGGCTGGATCATCGCGATGAGGGTGAAGGTGAAAAGCAGGGACTGGATGGAAGCCGAGACAATCGTGGCAGCCGTCTTGTCCCCCGCGTCATTCGCTCCCGACATATTCAGCCAATCCGGGACGGACAGCATAAAATAGCTCGCGGCCAGAATCAGCCTCGCTATCCGGATCTTCAGGCTGTCCTCATTGGATTCAATGCGCACAAGGCACAGCACTATCCCAAGTGTCGTGACAGCCACCCCGGAAACGAATGACAGGAATATGTACGGTTCATCCAGCAGCAAGTAACGGTGTTCTGTGTTAAAGTCTACAAATATAGCAAAAACATTCCGATGTCCGGCAATATAATTCTCACAGCCTTTCATCTGTCAAGAGATTGTGGATTGATCATATTTTCCCGGAATATCGGCAGATTCCTTTTTTTCAAATATCGTTATGCAGAAGCCTCTATGCGAGATTTCTCGCATTATCCGTTGAATAATTTGTTCCACGGATAATGCTGCGTAGTTTTGCCGACAGCATTGAAGACAGTAAATGCGAAATTGTATCGTAGTTTGGAAACAAAATATTATCTTTGTATCATAAATAAAATGAGGAACAACAAATTAAAAGTGGTCCTGACAGAAGAAGCCCAAGCCTTTTTGGACGCACAACCACTCAAGGCTCAGCAGAAGATATACTATAACATCTTCAAGGTTGAGGAAGGAGTGATGAAAGTTGACATCTTCAAGAAACTGGAGAATACCGAAATATGGGAGTTCCGTACTCTCTACAATGGTATATGCTACAGGCTTTTCTCCTTTTGGGATACTGAGGAAGAGACTTTGGTTATTGCCACACATGGCATAGTCAAGAAAACTCAAAAAACACCTTTAAAGGAGATTGCCAAAGCGGAAGAGATAAGAAAAGAGTATTTTAACAATAAAAAGAAATAGCATTATGGCACAG
>CAVKYA010000435.1:0-2108 GCA_963660255.1 Bacteroidaceae bacterium
AGCTTATGATGAACGAGGCTTTCGCCCAGACATCCACTGATGAGGAACTCACCGAATCCGATTTCGGTTCAGTCTATGAAGCCATCATAGCGCAGCAAAGCTTCTCCTACGAGGAACAATTTGCAAGGTTTTCCGAAAAACAGAAAGCATTATTGGTGGCCATCGCCAACGAGAGCCCTAATGGAGCGAGAATCACTTCCGAGGAATTCATCTCAAAATATGGGCTCGGTTCGGCAAGCTCCGCCCAGACAGCCGGCAACGCCCTGAAAAAGAACAACATCCTGTCGGACAACAGTCAATTGAAACAGATCAATGACTTGATTTTCAGAGACTGGCTTCGCAAATATATGTAGCTTATGAATCTTACGGTAATAATAATTTTGATTTCGGCGGTTGCGGTGGCCGCCGTGGTGGCGCTTCTCGTTGTCATTCAGAGGAACGCGGCGGAAAGGCAGCGGATTGTCAAGGAATATGAGGATGCGGAGGACAATCTTCAAAAGCGGCTGATGGAGCTGACCGGAGAAAAGGCGGCATTGGAAAGCACGCTCAAGGCCAGAGATGAATATGAGAACCGTCTCAGAGAGGAACAGGAGAAGGCAATCGAAGCGCAAAGGCAAGCACAGGAGAAAGCTATGGCCACACAAAGGGAACTCCAAGACAAGGCGATGGCGGAGCAGAAGGCGGCACAAGAGAAAGCCTTGAATATGCAGAAGGAGCAGCACGAGAAAGAGCTTGAGAATATGAAGGATGCGTTCAAGGCCCTGTCGGCGGACAACAGTTCCGAATTCAAAAGACAGAGCGCGGAGTCGATCTCGGAGCTTCTGAAACCGATGCAGGAGAAGTTCGCCGAGTTCGGCAAGGCCGTGCAGGAGTCCAGAAAGGAGGCCGTGGAGCAGAGCGCGCAGCTGAAGGAGCATATTCACAATGTGATGGAACGGTCGCAGGCGGTCGGGGACGAGGCCAGGAATCTGGCGAACGCGCTGACTGGATATTCAAAGGTGCAGGGTGACTTCGGGGAGATGCTGCTGACCGACGTGCTGAAGAACGCGGGGCTGGTGGAAGGAGTGCACTTCCTTACCCAAAGCGTGATGACGGACGAAGCGGGGCACGAGATCAAGAGCGAGGGCGGCAGGACGATGATCCCGGACGTGATGGTGCTCTACCCCGACGACACGACCGTCATCATCGACTCCAAAGTCAGCCTGAACTCTTACAAGGAATATATCAACGCGGAGAAGGTGGAGGAGCGTGTGAAGTTCGCCAAGGCGCACGTCGAGAGTGTCCGCAAGCACGTGGACGAGCTGAAGACCAAGGACTACGCCTCGTATATTCCTGAAGGACGGCGGAAGGTGAACTACAATCTGATGTTCATCCCGGTCGAGGGGGCGTTCAGGCTTATGCTTGAGGAGGATCCGATGCTCTGGCAGGTGGCCAAGGACAACAACGTGCTGATCGTGAGCCAGATGACTCTGGTGATAGTTCTGAATATGATCCAGATGGCCTGGAAGCAGGCGAACCAGGAGAAGAACATCGCAGAGGTTTACAAGACGGCGGAGGAGCTGATGAGCCAGCTGAACGGATGGATGGAGAGCTATGTGGCAATCGGTGCTATGCTTGGCAAGGCCCAGACCGCCTACGAGACCTCGACCAAGAAACTGACCGAGTCCAATCAAAGTGTAGTCAAGAAAATCCAGAAGTTGGAGAAACTCGGCCTCTCCCCAAAGAAGTCCCAGGCCAAAATAAAACCCGGAGCCCGCAAGACAGGCCCCGAGTCCATTATCCCACCCGAACTCTCCGAAACTCTTCCTGACAAATAAATGGTCTGTGCGTAAAATCACAACTTACACGCACAAACCAACCATACGCGATGCCACTGTGCGCCAACAGGTTCATTTCACGCACGAAGCCACCGAACTCAGTCCTTCGTGCGCAGGAAGAGGTTTTTCACGCACGTCTTGATTTAGTAGAAGAATATTCTGCAGGAGGGTCCTACAAAATATTCATCGACTGTTCTCTGATCTTTTCGAGTTCGTCCTTCATACGGACAACGACCTTCTGGATGCCGGAGTGGTTGGCCTTGGAGCCGGTCGTGTTGATCTCGCGGCCCA
>CAVKYA010000436.1:0-2106 GCA_963660255.1 Bacteroidaceae bacterium
CCTCGAACGGATCCACGGCGTTGCCAAGACGCTTGCTCATCTTGTTGCCGTTCTTGTCCAGCACAAGGCCGTTGGAAATCACGGTCTTGTAGGCCGGAGTTCCGCTGACCATGGTGTGGATGGCGTGAAGAGTGTAGAACCAGCCTCTGGTCTGGTCAACACCCTCGGCGATGAAGTCGGCCGTGCAGCCGAACTTCGGTGAGTCCAGTCCGCGAAGCCCCTCCTGGGCATAAGGCATGGCGCCGGAGTCGAACCAGACGTCGATGAGGTCGGCCTCGCGGGTCATTTTCTTTCCCGAAGGGCTTACAAGGAATATGTTATCGACATAAGGTCTGTGGAGATCAATCTTATCATAATTCTCCTTGCTCATGTCCTCAGGATTGAATCCCTTATCCCTCAACGGATTGGAAGGCATGACCCCTGCCTCGACCGCCTTGTCGATCTCGGCGTAGAGCTGCGCCGCCGTGCCGATGCAGACCTCCTCCTTTCCGTCCTCGGTACGCCAGATCGGGAGCGGAGTGCCCCAGAAACGGCTGCGGCTCAGGTTCCAGTCCTGGATGTTCTCCAGCCACTGGCCGAAACGTCCCGTACCCGTGGACTCCGGCTTCCAGGTGATCGTCTTGTTCAGGGCTACCATCTCGTCCTTGACAGCCGTCGTCTTGATGAACCAGGCGTCGAGCGGATAGTAGAGGACAGGCTTGTCCGTCCTCCAGCTGTGAGGATAGCTGTGGGTCTGCTTCTGGATTCTGAACGCCCTGCCGTCCATCTTCATCATCATGCAGAGATCGACATCAAGGGTCGGAGCGTCCGCCGGAAGCGAATCGTCGAAAGCGTTCTTGACGTAGCGTCCTGAATATTCCTTGTAGGAAGGATCGACGTGCGTGCGGACATATTCAGGATCAAGATCCTCGATCGGGTAGAAGCGTCCGTCGTGGTCCACCTGGGCCTGACGCTTGCCGTCCTTGTCCAGAACCATCATCCCGGGCACGCCGAAATTGGCCGCGACCTTCTTGTCGTCGGCTCCGAAGGTCGGAGCGATGTGCACCACTCCCGTACCGTCCTCCGTCGTGACATAGTCTCCGGAGATTACCCTGAACGGCTCGCCTTCCTCGACAGGCTTGAACCAAGGAATCAGCTGCTTGTAGCGGATTCCGACAAGGTCAGCCCCCTTGAGGGAGCCGTCAAGGACCTTGTAAGGGACAAGTTTGTCGCCGGGCTTGTAACTATCAAGCGGGATGTCGGCGGCCTTCGGATTGAACCAAGCGCTCACCAAGTCCTTGGCCAGCACGTAGATGGCCTCTTTCCCCGTGTACGGGTTGAAGGAGAGGACGCGGACATAGTCATACTTCGGGCCCACGCAGAGCGCGGTGTTTGAAGGCAGCGTCCAAGGGGTCGTGGTCCAGGCGAGGAAATAGACAGGGAAAGCCTCCGTCCCGAAGAGCGGCTGCGACTTCCCGTCCTTGATGACCTCGAACTGCACCGTGGCGGTCGTGTCGGTCACGTCCTTGTAGCAGCCCGGCTGGTTCAGTTCGTGGGAGCTGAGGCCCGTGCCGTCCGACGGCGAGTACGGCTGGATGGAGTACCCTTTGTAGAGCAGCCCCTTGTCGTAAATCTTCTTGAGAAGGTACCACAGGGTCTCGATGTAGCGGTTGTCGTAGGTGATGTACGGGTCGTTCATGTCCACCCAGTAGCCGACACGTTCGGTCATGTTCACCCACTCCGCCGTGTATTTCATGACCTCGCTGCGGCAGGTCTCATTGTACTGCTCAACGGAAATCTTCGTCCCGATGTCGTCCTTATGTATGCCAAGTTTCTTCTCCACTCCGATCTCCACCGGAAGGCCGTGCGTGTCCCACCCTGCGCGTCGGTTCACCTTGTACCCGGACTGGGTCTTGAAGCGGCAGATCGCGTCCTTGATGGAACGCGCCATCACGTGATGGATCCCCGGCTTGCCGTTGGCGGAAGGCGGTCCCTCGAAGAATATGAACTCGGGGGCTCCTTCCCTGACCTCAAGGGATTTCTCGAACGCATGATTCTTTTTCCATCTGTCCAGAACCTCATTCCCGACAGAAACCAGATCAAGGCCTTTGTACTCTTTGAATGTCA
>CAVKYA010000437.1:0-2102 GCA_963660255.1 Bacteroidaceae bacterium
CCGAAATAGAATCCACGGACATTGGTGTTGTCATCGATGTCGTACCACAGCATAGCCTGAGGAGCCCAGTTCAAGACGTGGTTGTCATAAGTGTCATAACCGCTGGTCTCGTTGTGGGTATATGTCGGGTTGGCGCTCATACCGGCCTGCGCGCGGAGCTTGTCCTTCTGATAAACAAAGTTCGCTCCTATCGTCTGGTTGATGTAACGGTTGATGATCTCGCTGGAATATACCTCATTGGCGACCTCTCCGACTGGATTGTAAATCAAATTTGAAGCACTGAAATCCGAAACGACTCCGCTGTCAAACGTATTCTTTGTGGAAGAAGTCCTGTTCCAAGAGGCCTCGTAGTTGGCCTCGACAAAGAACCCTTTGCCGAGAGGCTCCGTGTAGGTGAGACGACCAGTCAAAGACTTCGTGTCCTGATTCTGGTTGTAACGCTGGTTGATGATTGAGTCCGAAGGGTTCTCAAGATCCTCATAAGTCCTTGTCAATGACTGATTGAAGCCGTTTGTCTCATTGCCGCTGAAGTTGTAGCGGGCATTGAAAGAGAGGGTTCTGCCGGCCTTGCCAAGTTTCTGGCGGAAGAGGAAGAAACCGTTGGTCTTCCAGTTGCTGTTCGAGCCTGTGTTGCTGGTGAAACCTTCGTTGGTATTGGAAGTCTCGCCGTTTCTCTCGGTCAAAGTCGAGAACTCGGAGATCTCATTGAAATCTCCGTTTCCGAAGCTGACCTGAGGCTGGAAGAGGATCGAAGTGTTCTCCGAAAACTTATGCTCCAGACGGACTCCAAAACGGTGACCGTCGGAATTTGTCGTATTGGATCCCTTGTTATTATAGATAAGGTTGTGGTCGTCAAGGTAGGTGATCTTCTTGCTCTCCTCCTCAACGTATGTCTCATTGTTGTTGTATAGATAGTTGCCTCCGAGATCCATCTTGCCGTCAAACAGGCTGGTGTTGCCGTTCAGGCCACCCATCCAGGATGTGGTGATTCCATTGCCAGGGCCCCAGCCATTGCTTCCACGGCCCATTCCACCGCCGCCTCCACGCATTCCCTGCATCATACTGCCGGAAAGGTCATTGAATCCACGGTTGTTGGTGTTGTTGCCGTTGAGCACCACGCTGAGTTGGTTCTTGTCCGTGAAACGGCCCAAGAAGCCCGCTCCCTGATAACGCCAGTCACCATTCCCTGAGGAAAGTTCAGAGCCCGAGACCTGCTTGCGGACATCGTGTCCCGCCCCGGCCATCACGTTGCCGAACAGACCGTTCATCATACCCTTCTGAATTGAGAGGTCGATGATTGTCTCATCGTTACCATCATCAATACCGGTGAACTCAGCCTGCTCGGACTTCTTCTCCACGACCTTCACCTTGTCGATGATCTTCGCGGGAATATTCTTGGACGCAAGCTGAGGATCGTCAAGGAAGAATGTCTTTCCGTCGATCGTTATCTTACTGATTGTCTGCCCGTTCGCGGTGACGGTTCCATCCTCGGAAACCTCCACGCCCGGAAGCTTTTTCAAAAGATCCTCCAGCACATCGTTCTCCGTCGTCTTGAATGACGAGGCGTTATATTCAATAGTGTCCTTCTTGATCACGATCGGATTGCCGGCGGCGGAGACACTGGCGGCGTCAAGCACCTGCTTGTCCGGATCCATCTTCAACACCCCGAGATCCAGTTTTCCCTTGACCTCAATATCCTTGGTCAGAGGCTTGTAGCCAAGCAGTTCAGCCTTCAAGACATATTTCCCGGCGGCTACTTTCTCAAAGATTGTTTTTCCCTTGTCATCACTCAAGGCATACTTGTAAGGCTTGGTGTTGCCTGGTTTTGTGATGGAAACGGTCGCGAATCCGACCGCCTCTCCGGTGGAGGAATCCGTGAGTGACAAAGTGACCGTACTGCCCCCTTGGGCGAAAGCCAAAGAAAAAGCCGACATAACGCCGGCGACAAAAGTGATGAATTTCTTTAAGTTCATAAGGAATACACAACTAATCAACCTAACGCTTCCTTTGACAGAGAAATGTGGCGATAGTTTAATCCTACCGGAGAAAAAAACATCAATTGAATATTCCGGGGATATTCATCACTTCACTCTCTCCGGATG
>CAVKYA010000438.1:0-2094 GCA_963660255.1 Bacteroidaceae bacterium
CTCTTGAGGTGATCTTGTCCACCTCGATCTCAGGCTCGTCGGGAGTCGTCTTTACGTAATCCTTGCCGAACACGAGCTCGTCGTCGCACGCCGTGAAGGATGACACCGCCGCAAGAAGCAGCATACTGAATATCAATTTCTTTTTCATGTCCAGATCAATTATAACCAAGTGTCTGACGGATGTTCGGGTTGTCGGAGAAGCAGTCCGCGGCTATCGGCCAAAGCAGGATGTTGGTCTCGTTCTGCCGTCCTTTCAAAGAAGGAATCTTGGTGAACACGTAGCCGAACCGGATGTAGTCCCACCAGCTCTTGCCCTCGGCGGAGAACTCCTTCAGGCGCTCGTTGAATATGGCTTCGTTCATCCCGTCGTACGACATATTCCCGTACATTTCACGGCCGTACGCCCTCTTCGCTATCATGTTCAGCCAAGGAAGAGGGTCTCCGCCCCGCTCATTCTCGACCTCAGCCTTGAAAAGAACAGCCTCCGCATACCGGTAGAGAGGGATGTCACTGGTGAAATATCTCACGCCGTTCTCCCACTCTCCCGGGAACTTGTTTATCCATGAATATGTCGTCCCGGTCTCCGGCACCGTGAAAACCATGAAGCTCGTCGTGGCCCGGGTGTCCGACGGATTCTCATAGATGAACTTCTGGAACACCTCGGAGAATGAGTACCACTGATCCTGCGAGCCGGTCTTCACGATGTCATTGTCCCTGTAATAGTCCGCGTCGGCGTATTTCGAGGACGGGATGAGGTAGTCATCATAGAACACTGAGACCTGCTCGGTGATCTTCGTGAACGGAAGCGCGAGAATTATCTCCTTGTTCTGCTCGTTGTTGATGTCAAACACGTCGGCGTAGCTGTCCAGCAGACCGTAGTTGTCATCTTCAAGTACAGCATCGACCGCGGCCCCAGCCTTTGTCAAGGCCTCCGCTCCGGCGGAGCGCGTCCTGTACATCCAGAGGTAATAGTCCGCCCTGAGCATGTTGACGGCGGCCCTTGAACCGGTTGTCCTGTCCGTGGCGGATTCCGGCATGAGGTCAATGGCCTTGTCGAGATCCGTCTCTATCAATTCGTAGATCTTGTTGACATCCTCCCTTGAAGGGAAAAGATCGTCCTGAGCCGAAGACTCGACTCCGGCAAGCATTATCGGCGCGTCGCCCCACACCCTCGCTATCGTGAAATAGCAGTAAGCCCTCAGGAAGTGGCAGTTGGCCATGAGCTCATTCTTGAACGTCTCGTTGGTCCAAGTGATGTCATCGACATGCTTCAACGCCACATTGCAGTCATTGATGCACTTGTACAACGATTCCCAGTTCGTGCCTTTCCCCTCGGAACTGTTCAGCTTGTTGTTGACGTGGGCGGTGCCGTTGAAAGCGCCGAGCCCCTTTCCTATGACACCGGAGCGGAAATCCCCCCAGTAAGTCAGATTGGTCTTGTAGGCCGCCCTGAAACTATAGAAGCAGCCGTACATCCCGGCCTTGAAGTCATCCTCGCTCTTCCACATGCTGTTGGAGTCGATTATCCCGTTCTGGATGACATCCAGCTGACCGAGACAGGATGTCAGAGACGCGGCGGCGAAGACCGCCATGATTATTGATTTGATTTTTGATTTCATGATACCTGTCATTTTTTAGAATGTCAGTTTGGCTCCGAACGACACCTTTCTGGTCGGCGGATACATGGAGTAGCCCTCGTAAGTGTCGGAAGTTCCCTGCTCCGGGGATATTCCTTTGACCGCTGTGAAATAGTAGAGGTTGTTCCCTCCGAGGGTGAGTTGCAGGCCCTTGAGACGCATCTTCTCGCAGATATTCCCCGGCAACTTGTAACTGATCGACACATCCCTGACACAGAGGTAGTTCCCCTTGTAGGTGAATATGTTGGACGGCCTGTTGAAATTGCCCTGACCGGTTCCGGAGTCGTTGGCCCAGAACTTGGCGTATCGGGTCACGTCGCCTTCCTCCTTCCAGCAATCCTTCACGGCGGAGGCCAACGCGTAGTTGCACGAGAATGTGGCGTAGAAATACCGGCTGAATCCGATGTCATTGATGGAATGCCCTGCCGCATAGTCCAGATAGACATTGAGACTGAGG
>CAVKYA010000439.1:0-2075 GCA_963660255.1 Bacteroidaceae bacterium
GCAAGGAACTGTTCGAGCGCAGCGACGAGAAAAGAAGCATATTCAACATTTCCTCTTTCTTCGGGACCGGAAGGTTCGGCGGCGCGCAAAACTACGTCGGTGACAATGAACTCTTCAAAATCCAGAGCGAGGTCATAAAGAATATAGCGGAGAAAGGTTCAGCGATCTTCGTCGGAAGGTGCTCGAACTACATCCTTCGTGACCATAGATGCCTTGACGTGTTCATCACAGCTCCGTTGGAGGACAGAGTCAAAAGGGTCTCCGAAAGATTGGGAATAAACGAGGACGAGGCCCGTACAAGAATCGGGAGGCAGGACAGGACAAGGGAAACCTACTATAACTTCTTCACTTTCGGCAACTGGGGTGTGTCCTCGGATTATGACCTCTGCATCGACTCTTCGATCCTCGGAATAGAAGGGACGGCCGGTTTCATCATAGACTTCGGCAGAAAAGCCGGATTGATTTAGGAATATGCCGGATTCCAGAACAAGAAGGTTGATACTCACCTGCGCGGCGGGCCTGACAGCCGTGCTGATTGTCGTCATAGCCGGCAAGTCCGCGTTCGGTAAACGGGTGGATAAGGAGGCCGAGATGCACCCTGTGCCTGTCAACCTCAACGAGACTCTGACCAACGAGATGTCGGACACCTCCTCATTGGCAGGTTTCGACAAAATGGTCAAGAACTACCTGACTTACTGGGGAATACACGGTGCGTCCATCTCTGTCATGAGAAACGATTCCCTGCTTTTCGCCAAAGGTTATGGGGAGGCGGACACTGGTCTTGAGATGCAGCCGGGGAACATCCTGAGAATGGCTTCCGTGTCCAAACTGGTGACGGCCGCAGGGATAATGGTGCTCCAGGACAGAGGGCTTCTCAACATTAAGGATCATGTCTTCGGCCCGGACGGAATCCTGAACGACTCCACCTACAACGCAGCCATCAAGGACACCCTCTACTACAGGATAACAGTTGAAGACCTGCTGCGCCACAAGGGCGGATTCTCCAAACGTGGCGGAGACCCTATGTTCTCGACACGTTGGATCATGATGCAGAACGGTTGGAGCGAGGTTCCGACTCAGGAACAACTGATGGAGCTCCAACTGAAAAGACGGTTGAAATTCGTCCCGGGGACTGCGCAGGAATATTCCAACTTCGGTTATCTGGCTCTGTCCATGGTGATTGAGAAGGTCAGCGGAATGGACTATGAGACTTTTATGCAGGAGAATGTGCTGCGGCCGGCGGGATGCGTGGATTTCCACATCGCCGGCAACTACTACAAGCACAAGCTTCCCAACGAGACCCGCTACTATGTCCAGCACGATGACGAGCCGGCGGAGGAGTTCAACAACAGCGGCCGCAAAGTCACCAGATGTTACGGTGGCAACAATGTCACAGGCCTTTCCGGAGCGGGAGCCTGGGCGGCCTCTACACCGGAGCTGGCACTGCTTGTAGCATCAATCGACGGCAAACCTGAAGTGCCGGACATCATAAGCCAGAAAAGCGTGGATCTGATGACTGAATATTTCGACGAGAGCACCTACTCTCTTGGCTGGAACGACACCAAGGACGGCTACTGGACACGTACCGGGACGTTCGCCGGGACAAGCGCTCTGATCAAGTACTTCCCCGATGGGGAATGCTGGATATTCATCTCCAACACAAGTACTTACAAAGGGCCGGGGCTCGCGCGTCACACAGCAGAGCTATTCGACAGGCTGCGGGCGAAATATTCCACAAAATTCCCGGCGAGGAATATGTTCTATCCGGAGCAACCTGAAGAGGTTGACCAGGAAAAGGAATGGTTTGATTGATTATTCGGTCACTTCGACAGGCTCAGTGACCGATGAGAACGGTTCGTCCGATCACTGACATAACAATTCCGCCCGGCACTTCGACAAGCTCAGTGACCGGGCGGAATCGATTATATTCAAGCAAAGACTACTTGTTGACAAACATAACAGCCTCCGCGATAGAGTTCAGCTTGGTGTCAACGCTATCGGCGCGGCTTGCGAGAACGCAAGGAACGGTCGTTCCAACGAGCATACCAGCCTGCTTTACTCCCACAGCCAGTTTT
>CAVKYA010000440.1:0-2059 GCA_963660255.1 Bacteroidaceae bacterium
GCGCAAAGATTCTCCAGCAGTGATGTTTCCGGATCATTTATGAATATATTCAGCAAGCCATTATCAACAAAGTAATGCTTCTTCACTGTTTCTTTCTCCGCGAATTTAGATGCGTAATTATCCACACTGAAAATCAGGCAGGCATCCTTTGCAAACTTTGCATAATCCATAACAGACGCCGGTGTCGTACGCAAACCGACAGATTGTATCAGATGAGCGATCCTATTATACGAAATCGGTTGCTTTACTGATTCCGCCAGGCGTTTGATTGTAAGTCGGACTGCCGTTTCGTTTTGAATGTGGTTTCTTTGCACGATGTCACCAAGAAGAATCTTCTCGTACAGCCGATTGAGCCACCGGCGCTTGTTCTGATACATCACTAATTCAGGGAAGCCACCCCAACGGAAATATTCATTGAAAGCATATACAACATCATTCTTCTGCCGCCCGTACATCCAATTCACTTCCAAGGCGACTCCTTTCGCTCCCAAATACTCCTTGAATGAATATGGATATATGTCAGCGTCGAGATAACGATTGCCCAGCACAGTTTCGATGTCCCGGCTGAGCATTTTGGCATTACTGCCTGTAACATAGACCTGATACTTCTGATTGGCAAGTCTTCTGGCAAAATGTTCCCATCCATCAATGTTCTGAATCTCATCAAGAAACAATATCGGCTTGGTGGTGAACATTGCTGAATAGGCCTGAAGAATCTCATCCAAACTCTCCGCCTTTACCGTGCCGAAAAGCCTCTCGTCATCAAAATTGACATAAAGCATCTCGTCTATGCTATGCCCTTCAGACAGCAACTGCCTTGCCCTTTGATACAGCATATATGACTTCCCGGCGTGACGCACACCCACCATCACATAGCGTCCGTTTTCCTCAAACCCAAACGGCCTCTCATACAGTTCAACAGAAATAATATCTTCCTGACCTTCTTTGATGATAGTTTTCAGAATCTCCTTATCCATAACTCATTCTAATCAGCACTGCAAATATAATATTTATATTCGCGGTATAAAAATATGAACGATTGTTTTTATTGATGATGAAAAGATTCGGATGAGAACGATTCCTCTTAGGCGAATCAGCACAGCTGATGTTCGCGCAGCGCCCGTTGCTTGGCGAGGTGGTCCGGACAGATGGGTTCGAGTAGGGCGTGGAACTGCGGGCCGTGGTTAGGGCGGTAGTAGTCGCAGATAACACAGATAGATTAGGAATGAGCACAAAGTACATTTTTTGCCTATTCGACATAAATCGTTTTGCAAATATGCAATATTCTTCATAACTTTGCGAAAATTCATCAGTTATGAAGAAACACTTAACTTTTATTTCCACTTTGTTAGTTGCGTTCTTCGGATGCAATTCCAATGATCCGATGCCTATGGAGCCCAAGCCTCCAATAGTATGAGTGAAACCATTCCTATTGAAGAGGCCGTTTCAAACCTGAATGCATTCATTTCAGACATTATGCCATCGACCAGAAGTTCTGAAGAAAAAACGAAAGCGGCTTATGTCTGTGCTTTTGGGATGAAGGATATTGCCTTAAGAACAAGATCTTCCGAAGAAGCCAACTTGCCGGACACATTAATGTATTTGGTTAATTTTGAGGGCAATGCAGGATTTGCAGTATTATCGGCGAATCGCCGCCTTTCTTCAAACATTTATGCGGTAACTGAAAACGGACAAATATCAGGCGATGATTTCATAAACGCTTATTCATTGTTGAATGAAAACTCACAAAATGACTCTTGTGCGGAAAACAGGTTGAAAGATATGGGGCAAATTCAATGCTGAGAAATGGTAAGCCTGTTTACCTTGGAGGTTGTACATCGTGGTCACTCGAAGGACACGCTTGGGTGCTTGATGGGTATTTGCTAAGACGTGAGAACGGGACAGAAAGAGCCTACTATCATATAAACTGGGGATGGAATGGAGATCGTGATGGGTACTATGCTTGTGGGACGTTTGACACGAATTGTGGACGTTTCAAGGATTCAAATATTGATGCGAATACTAAAATTAACGGAGGAGACTATGATGATAATTATAC
>CAVKYA010000441.1:0-2056 GCA_963660255.1 Bacteroidaceae bacterium
TTCGGCAAGGGTGTCGGGAATATGATCGTGACGATGGGAAGCAAGGGGTCCCTTATCCTTGACGGTGGAGAGCCTCAGTTCGTTCAGGCCCGTAAGGTCAAGGCCGTTGACACGACCGGAGCGGGGGACACCTACTGCGGATCAATCTGCGTGGCTTTGTCGGAGGGCAAGACTCTCAAGGAGGCTGCGGAGTTCGCTTCCGCCGTGTCAGCCCTTTCCGTGACCAAGATGGGCGCTCAGACCTCCATCCCTACAAGGGCTGAGGCCGAGGCCTTTATGGCGCAATAATAAAGGAATATTCAATCTTAAATAACACTAATTATTATGTTCATCGTAAACAGTTATGGTCTGGCAGTGTTTTTCTGCTTCATCATTATGCTTTGCTGGGGCTCCTGGGGAAACACCCAGAAACTCGCCGCCAAAAGTTGGAGGTATGAGCTCTTCTACTGGGACTATGTGATCGGAATGGTCATATTCTCTTTGCTCCTCGCGCTCACTCTTGGTACTTTCGGTCCTGAAGGCCGTCCTTTCTTCCAGGATATCGCCCAGGCAGATTCCTCCGCCATCCTCAGCATTATTATAGGAGGCGTTATATTCAATCTTTCTAATATCTGCCTCAGCGCGTCCACCTCGATCGCCGGTATGTCCGTCGCTTTCCCTGTGGGCTGCGGTCTCGCCCTTGTCCTCGGTGTGATCAACAACCTTAGGGTTGAGATGTCACAGGGAGCCCTCAAGAGCAACCTGACCCTTCTGGCTATCGGTGTGGCTCTCGTGGTCGTCGCGGTCATACTCAATGGAGTGGCATCCGGCAAGAAGGCCGGCAACGCCGAGATCAGCAAGGCGGACCAGCGCAAAGGTATCATCCTTGCCGTTGTCGCCGGTGTTGTGATGTCCTTCTTCTCGTCATTCGTGATGAAGGCGATGGACCTCAAGGATTTCGCGAATATGGAACCTGGCAAGGTCGGCCCTTACACAGCCATCGTAGTATTTAGCCTCGCGGTTCTTGTCAGCCACTTCGTGTTCGGCCCTATATTTATGAAATGGCCTTTCCAGGGCGCTCCTGTCAAGATGAGTGAATATTTCAAAGGCAATTCCAAGACTCATCTCGTGGGTATGCTCGGTGGCTGCATCTGGTGCCTTGGTACCGCCCTCAGCTATATCGCCGCCGGAAAGGCAGGTGCTTCCGTTTCCTACGCTCTCGGTCAGGGCGCTCCTATGGTCGCCGCCATCTGGGGTGTTTTTGTATGGAAGGAATTCAAAGGCTCCAACAAGACTGTATATAGCCTTCTCGGGGCGATGTTCTGCTTCTTCCTTGTCGGTCTTGGTATGATCGTGGCCGCAGGAATGTAAGGAAAGTTTGGATCGCATTGGGCGGTTTTTGGTAAAAATCGGCTTCCGGGTTATTCTGAGGCCGATTTTTTTTACTTTTTCGTAACCTTCCGAAAGGTCGGGATTTACATCGGTTTAGAGGCAGTCTTAACACGATATTGTTGAAAACTATTATCGAAAAAATGTCAAAAAAAGTTTGGAGGGAAAGAAAAAAGTACTACCTTTGCACCCGCTTTCAGGAACGGAACGATGGGTTCAACCTGAAAACAACACAACAAGTTCATTGAAAAGACTGAAGGAAGTACAACAAGTACCGAGAACGAAATGAGAGCGTTGATTTCTTATCAATAAGGAATGAAGTTGTCGGGGTCGAACTAGAGATATGTGTATATATACAAAGAAGAGTTTGATCCTGGCTCAGGATGAACGCTAGCGGCAGGCTTAACACATGCAAGTCGAGGGGCAGCGCGGGGTGGCAACACCTTGGCGGCGACCGGCGGAAGGGTGCGTAACGCGTGAGCGACATGCCCGTTGCCTGGGGACAACCGGTGGAAACGCCGACTAATCCCCAATGGGACACGGAACCGCATGGTTCAGTGTTGAAAGTTACGGCGGCGACGGATTGGCTCGCGTCCGATTAGCTTGTTGGCGGGGTAACGGCCCACCAAGGCTACGATCGGTAGGGGTTCTGAGAGGAAGGTCCCCCACAATGGAACTGAGACACGGT
>CAVKYA010000442.1:0-2051 GCA_963660255.1 Bacteroidaceae bacterium
ACAAAGGCGCTGAGTATCAGCAGGAGCATTCCTACATCGGTCAGCTCGGCAAGGCAGTCTCTCCGGCTCTTGATCCGCTTGGATTCAGCTGGAAGATGGACATCGGCCTTTTGACAGGAGTTGTCGCCAAAGAACTGGTGGTAAGTACTTTGGGCGTTATGTACGCTTCCGATGAGCCGGAGGTCTCCGAGGTCATCGAATCCGGTGACTCCGACGCTCTCGCGGCTGACACCCAGCTTCAGGGCACGCTGGCCCGTTCGGTAAGTCTGCCGGCAGCGGTGGCCTACATGATATTCATCTTGCTTTATTTCCCATGCATCGCTACCTTTGTGGCGATAAAGAACGAGACAGGCAAATGGCGCTGGGCCATAGCTATCTGCGCCTACACGATGGTTGTCGCTTGGATTGCCGCCTTCATCGGTTTCCACATCACCGCGCTACTGATTTAAATATGAAAGAAAAATATACCACAGAAATGTCCGTGTCGGACCTGATCGACATCGACTACAGCCTGCTTCAGGTGATTTCCAGAATGGGGCTTGACCTGAAGTACGCCGGGATGCCGGTGTCCGAGGCCTGCCATAAATGCGGCATTGATCCGGACACCTTCATCTTGATCTGCAATGTTTACTCATTCCCGGATCACATTCCGTCCAGGGAGGAACTGGCCGGTGGCAACATCCGGAACATCATCGACTACCTGCACAGCTCCCATCTTTACTATATGGGGCAGGCGCTGCGTGTCCTGGAGAACTCGTTCGACAAGCTTGTGGCGCCGTTCGACGAGAGGCAGAAGAAGGTTGTGCTGAAGTTCTTCAATGACTACAAGGCGGAGCTCGACAAGCATTTCGCCTATGAGGAGGAGGTTGTCTTCCCGTACATCGCGGCCTTGCAGAGGGACGGGGTGAAGGCTTCTGAATATTCTATCGAGCAGTTCGAGGAGCATCACGAGAACGTTGATGAGAAGCTTGAGGACTTGAAGAACATCGTGATGAAATATCTTCCTGGCGATTGCTCCAACGAGTTGAAGATTATGGTGTTGCTGTCCATTTACCATCTGCACGATGATCTGAGGCGGCATACCTACGTTGAGAATAATATTCTTGTACCGATTGTAAGTGGGCTTGAGCGTGATGGAGAATAGGAAGACTGTGACTTTGATCGTGCCGTCTGACATTGTGGCCAGGGGGCTGGAGAGTATTCTTTCGGAGCACGGGGAATTTCAGGTTCAGGAGAATCTGGTGGACTGTTCCAGGGCGAGCGAGGCGAGGCTTCGCAATCTGGCTCCGGACATCATCATCATTGATCCGTCGGTGTTTGATTTCCAGAGTCGGAAGGAGGGGCGTCTGGCGATCGCTGAGCTTTGTGACGCTTCGGTGATCGCGTTGGAGGGACCGGCTGTGACTGAGGACATTCTGAAGCAGTACGATGGTTCGATTTCGCTGTATGATGACTCTGCCGGGATTTTGAAGAAGATTCATTCGGCTGTGGATTCGAAGCAGCCTGACATCGCTTCTGACGGTGATGAGCTTTCGGCGCGGGAGAAGGAGATTCTGGTTTGTGTGGCGCAGGGGATGCTCAACAAGGAGATCGCCGACAAGTTCAGTCTGTCCATTTACACCGTCATCACCCACCGCAAGAACATCACCCGCAAGACCGGCATCAAGACCGTCGCCGGCCTCACCGTCTATGCGATTCTCAACAATCTCATAGACATCAACTCTGTTCAGTAGCTTTCTCTTGCAGTCACTGAACCTTTCGGTCGCTGAGCCCTTCCTTCGGTTGCTGAGCTTGTCGAAGCGCCGAAGCATCTAACAATGTCTAAAGGATAGGCAATACCCCGCTCAACCAGAATTTTGCACGTTACCAAAATTCTTGGGTCGAGCGGGGTACTTGCCTATAGGGAAAGATGTGAGCTATAGTTCTTTAATGAATATATTCGGCCGCAGAACTCACGGTCGCTGAGCTTGTCGAAGCGCCGAAACATCTAACAATGTCTAAAGGATAGGCAATACCCCATTCAACCAGAATTTTGCACGTTACCAAAATTC
>CAVKYA010000443.1:0-2020 GCA_963660255.1 Bacteroidaceae bacterium
TCTCCTTGAGGCCGCAGCGTGGGCCTGAGGTCAGGAGCCTGAGGTCGTTGCAGATTTTGGAAAGCTTGACGGCCAGTCTCTTAAGGGCTCCGGAATAGCTGACGTATGCGCCTGTGTCAGGGGTGGCCTCGACGAGGTCCGGAGCGGCGATGAAGTGCTCACCGGTGAGTTCGGTCATCTTCTTGGCGCAAAGCTCTGCGAAACCCGGTTTGGCGTTAAGGCCGGTACCGATGGCGGTTCCGCCCATGTTGATCTCATAGAGGAGATTCGCGTTCCTTTCGAGGTTCAGAACCTCTTCCTCAAGGTTGGTGGCGTAGGCGTGGAATTCCTGTCCGGATGTCATAGGAACGGCGTCCTGAAGCTGTGTGCGACCCATCTTGATGACGTGTTTGAACTCCTCACCCTTGTCCTTGAACGCGCCTATAAGATCCTTGAGGCTCTTCTCCAGTTTTCTGTTCATTCTGATGAAGGCGTAGCGGAACGCTGAAGGGTAAGCGTCATTCGTGGACTGGGCGCAGTTCACATGATCGTTAGGGGAGCAGAACTGGTACTCGCCCTTGTCGTGCCCCATGATCTCAAGGGCTCTGTTGGCGATTACCTCGTTAGCGTTCATATTCACTGACGTGCCGGCTCCTCCCTGCATCATATCGACCGGGAACTGGTCGTGGAGCTTTCCGTCGATGATCTCGCGGCAGGCAGCCACAATGGCATCAGCGATGTGCGGCTCAAGCGCTCCGAGTTCCTTGTTTGTCTCCGCGGCGGCAAGCTTGATGCAGGCCATCGCGATGACGTACTCAGGATAGTCGCGCATCCTGGTGTTGGAAATCTTATAATTGTTGAGAGCCCTCTGTGTCTGAACACCATAGTAGGCCTCAGCCGGAACCTGAAGTTCCCCAAGAAGATCGGATTCAATCCTGAATTTCTCTTCGCTCATAATGATTTAATATTATCGGTTTATAAATTGTTTTATAATTTACCCGACAAAGGTAACCCCAAAAAAGATTATAAGCAAAAATGCCGCGATATATTTCAAATTATTATTCATCGGAAGATGAGCTTCTGTCGCTTCGACAGGCTCAGCGACCTGTCGGTCCGGTCACTGAGCATATGGTCACTGAGCTTGTCGAAGTGACTATGTCGAAGCATCGATGCGACTGAATATACCAGTGAATATTATTACCTTTGCACCCGATTTTGATGCAGACAGATGATGAAAGCGATAGGAACAGTCCTTTTGTTGGTTCTCTCCAACATATTTATGACATTCGCGTGGTACGGCCACCTGAAGCTTCAGGAGATGAAGGTCTCCACCAGCTGGCCGCTCATTCTGGTCATCCTCTTCTCGTGGGGACTGGCTTTCTTTGAATATTGCGCCCAGGTTCCGGCCAACCGTCTCGGCTTCTCCGGCAATGGCGGTCCGTTCAGCCTCCTGCAACTAAAAGTCATTCAGGAAGTTGTCTCGCTGATTGTCTTCACGGTCATCGTAACGTTCCTCTTCAAGGGCGAGGCTCTCCACTGGAATCATATCGCCGCCTTCTTCTGCCTCGTCCTCGCCGTGTTCTTCGTGTTTCTGAAATAAGAAACCGTTTGGGTCTGATTGAATGCACTGCGAAGTGAATATCAATCAGACCAAATACAGATTCAGATTATTCTTGAAATTCGGATAACAGTGAAAACCATTTCCCGGCGGTGGTGACCCAGACTTCCTTGTAGCAGGCGTTGTTGGTCTGCGGCCAGTACGGGATGTCCTCATCGCCCAGAGTACGGATTCCCACAGGCATCTCTCCCGTGATCTCTCCGCTTGAGAAACTGTCCATCCGAGGATAGTTGTGTCCTTCCCCGTAGATCAGAGACTGGCCGAACGGATTTTTGCCGACCGTCCAGTAAAGCTGCTCTCGGGCGATTTGGATCAAGTCCTTGTCATCAAGGAGCTTTCCGCAGATCGCCGCCGCCTTGCCTGTCGAGAGATGGACGGCGGAGTTGCCGTTGAATATTCCGAACCAGACAGGGAACCGCTTGA
>CAVKYA010000444.1:0-2017 GCA_963660255.1 Bacteroidaceae bacterium
TACTCTTTCTATCTATCCGACAGTGGCTATGACTACAATATTTGTGACAATTGATTTTTTCCCTATTTTTACAAGTATTACGACATTTTGTAACAAGTCAATATGTTAGGGAACAGATTGAAAATTCGCCATTTCGGTCCAATCGGCGAAGGCTATGCGGACAACGACGGCTATCTACCGATCAACAAGATCACCATTATGTGTGGTCCGCAGGCTGTCGGAAAAAGTTGCATCGCCAAGCTGTATGCCACATTTTCTTGGTTGGAGAAAGCTCTTGTCCGTGGGGATTTTTCGGTAGCGTATTTGACCAAGTATAATCGCTTCGCAAAGACATTCTGCTCATATCAGAGCATTCAGAGTTATTTTAAGGATGACACTTTCCTTCACTATGTGGGCTCGGCTTTCGAATTCATTTACGAAAACAAGAGATTTCAAGTAAAGCCTTGTGTGGGATCGGCATATGAGCGGCCTCAAATCTCATACATCCCGGCTGAAAGAAATCTTTTAAGTATTATAGAGGATGCAGACAACATCAAAAGGCTTCCTCAACCTTTGGCCTCGATGCTTGGGGTGTACACATCAGCATGCAGGAACATGAAGTCTGACCTGGAACTACCTATCAATCAGGTTAGATTCCACTATGACAGCTTGAATAAACGTTCGTACATACAATCAAACGATTATAAGGTTAAACTTAATGAGGCTTCCAGCGGAATGCAGTCGTTGAGTCCGATGTTTGTCGTGCTGGATTATCTTTTCAAGGTTGTTACCAAGTCTGTTCAGGTTCCGCAAAGCGAGAAAAGCCTGAAAGAAAAGGCGATAATCCAGAAAAGAATCGCGGAAATTCTAAAAGATGACACATTGGATCCGGAAGTGCGCCGCCTCCTTTTGGAACAAACAGCTGATTCCTCAAACAGACACCTTTTAAGTATTGTTGAAGAACCGGAGGAGAACTTGTTCCCAACCTCACAACGCGGGATTTTATATTCATTGCTTGCATTTACTTCCGTTGGAAGCAACAGACTCTTGCTAACGACACATAGCCCGTATATCCTTAATTATCTTGCACTGGCAATAAAGGCCAAAATTGTGTCGAAGAAGGTCAAAAACGAAGAACTGAGGAAAAGGCTTGATGCGATAGTTCCGGCTGGCGCGCAAGTCAACGGAGAGGATGTGTCTGTCTATCAGATTAATAAGCGGGGTTCTATTATGGTATTGCCGTCCTATGATGGGATGCCTTCGGATGATAACTTCCTCAACAACATACTTGCGGAATGTAATGATTTATTCAATGATCTATTAGATGTGGAAGAGAGATGCGAAGAGTGAACTTTCTGGCAAAAGCCTATAGACTTGAACCCATGAGAAATGATGAAGTGGTCGGAGTATGTGATCCTGCTGGCGAAAAGCCGGCATATTCAACAACTGACAAAGACTATCACTGTGTTTAACCAAAACCACAGCTATCGTAACTTCTCTGACAGGACGGCTTATGCCGCCAACTGTCATCATCCTAATTTTCAGAGCTCATGCCGTGAATTGCTTCAGGAGTTCAGGAGTAAAACTCATTTTCGCCTTGCACCGCAAGCGACAATCAAGATTAATCGATAACGCCGCAGATGGGCCTTGCAGTGGAAACAGGCGACCTCGCCTCACTGCGCCAGGCCATCAGCGCCATCGAGTCAAGCGGCAAATCCAGCTACCGCACCCCTTGCCGGGAATATGCCCTCGCACACTTCCGCAAGGAGGACCGCTACGCCGACTACATCAGGCTTTACGAGGAGTGCCTGGGGCAATGATGCCGTAGTGCTTGACAATGCCATTTCTTTTAAGTATGTTTGTGCATGCTATAACTACAACAAAGCTTGTTTATGGAATCTTTAGAAGTACATAATTTCGGGCCGATAGAGAAAGCTAAGGTCAGCTTTGGCGACTTGACGTTCATTGTCGGACCTCAGGCAAGCGGCAAAAGTCTTTTCTTGGAATTATTGAAGTATCTCCTTGACAAAGATTACAT
>CAVKYA010000445.1:0-2009 GCA_963660255.1 Bacteroidaceae bacterium
GCTCATAGCCCTGTCATCGTTGTTTTCCAGCTGGCGCATGTTGGAGAGCTTGTAGTTGTTCAGTGTTGACTGGATGAGGCTCTCGTCGAAGTCTCCTGAGCGGAGTTTCGCCACCTGCTCAAGCATGAGGTCGCGAACCTCATCAAGGGTCTGTCCCTCACGAGGATAGCCCACGAGAAGGAACTCTCCGTAGTCTGGACGAGTGTAGTTGAATCCATAGAATCCGTTGACTTTTTGCGCCTGGATCAGGTTTAAGTCGGCAAGGCCTGCCTGTCCGTTGTAGAGGATGTCTCCCACGATGTCACCGACCTCGCTTCTGAGGAAATCATTCGATCCCGGAACTCTCCATCCCATCATCACGAACTCCGCGTCAAGTCCGTAGATGTCTTTCTGCACCGGAGCCGTGATGGCCTGTTCAGGCTCATATTCAAGATACTTGATGTCAGGGTTCGGCTTCCATTCCCCGAAGTATTTCTCGATCGTGGCGACGAATGTGTCCGGGTCGAAGTCTCCGGAGACGCAGATGGCCACGTTGTTAGGCACGTAGAAGTTCGCGCGGTAGTTCTCGATGTTGACGATCGACGGGTTCTTCAGATGCTCCTGGGTCCCGAGGGTCGTCTGGAGTCCGTAAGGGTGATGAGGGAAGAGGGCGAGGTCAATCGCTTCCATCGCCTTGCGATTGTCTTGTGTGAGGCTCATGTTCTTCTCCTCATAGACGGCCTCAAGCTCGGTGTGGAATCCGCGGATCACCGGATGCATGAACCTGTCGGCCTCGATCTTCGCCCAGTTGTCGATCTCATTGGAAGGGATGTCCTCCTGATAGACTGTCATGTCGTTGGAAGTGAAGGCGTTGGTGTTGTCGGCTCCGATGACGGCCATCAGTTTGTCATATTCATTAGGTATGGCGATCTTGGACGCCTCGTAGCTGATGGAGTCGATCTGGTGGTAGATCGCCTTGCGCTCCTCCGGGTCGGTCTTTGTGCGATAAACCTCGAAGAGAGCCTTGATCGAGTCAAGCATAGGCTTCTCTGCGGCGTAGTCGGAGGTTCCGAAGCTTTCGGTGCCCTTGAACATCAGGTGCTCAAGGTAGTGGGCTAGTCCGGTGGTCTCCTTCGGGTCGTTCTTGCTGCCGACCTTGACCGCGATGTAGGTCTGCACACGCGGAGTCTCCTTGTTGACTGTCATGTAAACCTTCAACCCGTTGTCGAGGGTGTAGATCTTCGTGTTCATCGGATCTCCCTTGACTGTCTCGTACTTGTACTTCGCGCACGATCCCGCAAGGAACATCGCGATGACGGCCGTCGCCGCCAGAATAAGTCGTCTTTTCATAATATTGAATATTTGTTGATCATCAAATCCGCGGCAATTTGCTTTTCCGCTTACTTAATTCATTTGCCCCTGAATGGCTGTAATTGACAAACTTAATCAATTTTAGCCGCAACACCAAGAAAAGTGATTATCTTTGTGACCAATGAATATAATCACCGCTTCGCAATGTGCCGGGAAATGAAGGGAGGAGGTTTATTGTCGCAGCGGTAATCAGTTGAAAATGAATTTGTGAATATGCCAAAGCAGAAAGAGCATAAAGTGGAGATACGCAACCGCCGGGCCTCGTTCGACTACGAGTTCCTCGAAACCTACGTGGCGGGAATATCCTTGGTAAGCACCGAGATAAAGTCGATCCGTATGGGCAAGGCCTCGCTGGTCGATTCGTTCTGTTATTTCGCGGGTAACGAGTTATTTGTCAAGGGAATGAATGTCGCCCAGTATTTCTGGGGTTCTTGGGGCCAGCACGAGCCGATGAGGGACCGCAAGCTCCTCCTGACCAAACGTGAGCTCCGTCATCTGCGTCAGGCCGTCAAGGAGAAAGGCCTCACCATCGTAGCCACCAAGCTCTTCATCAACGATGACGGTCTCGCCAAACTTGTTATCGCCCTCGCCAAAGGTAAGAAAATCTACGACAAGCGCGCCACCATCAAAGAGAAAGACCTTCGCCGCGAGCTCGACCG
>CAVKYA010000446.1:0-2005 GCA_963660255.1 Bacteroidaceae bacterium
AGGCTTATCTCGAAAATCAAATACAAGACAGTTCTTTACGGTGACAAATACCAAATGACCTATGAAAGGTCTGAATGCCGTGGAGACAGTCTCGTCACGGTAAACAAGGGTGTCACGGCTTTGGCTCTGTTGCACCGTCAAAAATCAAAGGATGATGAATATTGGCAAAAAATCAAGGCCGAGGACGATAGTCTGGAGACATCGTGGGCTGCATTCGGGCTTAACTACGCCAATCAAATTATGATGCTGTTGACCTCGAAGAAAGTTCTGAAGGAATATTATAACGGCAGGAAACTGTTCATCCATAAGGTCGTTTCTGGTAACAGTGACCTGTGCTATATATTCCTTGAGGGAGACAACCGGGACAACCAGACGATGATCCGGTTCAACAGTAAAGGCACTGAAATACTGGAAGTTTCCCGCTCGTTTCTCGGCAGCGGCAGCCTGATTGTCTCATCTGACACGTCGTTGCACACAGTCAAAATCATTCTAAAGACTGTTGACAAGACCACCTGCCTTGACAAAATCGTCATAGAAGCCTACATTCCGAAAGGCAATATTCGCTATTACCAATGCTATTCCAACCTTAAATTCCTTGGACGGTAATTATTCACATTTTGTTTCTTCGGTTTCCGGGTGCATAGTCCGCAATTATGCACCCGATGGTTAACAGATCAGCCCTTTCGGGTGCGAATAAGGCTTGTTTGCACCCGTCAAGTTTGTCCGGTATAAGGCTGTGATCGCCGGATATAATGTCCCCAAAGTGTTATTTGTCCGGCGGAATGGTGGTTTGGGCGGACATAATGCAAAAGGTTATTGTTCCATAGAGATGATGAATGAAAGAATCGTTTGACTACTTTAATTATCCATTTTGGATAATTTATTTTGGATTATCCAAAATGGATAATTATATTTGCTGGAAAGTAATCAGATATGGTAGCGATTCATAATCCATTTATAACCAGAGGGTATATTCCTGAGAAATGCTTCTGCGACAGGATTGATGAGACACAGAGATTGGCGAAGTCGTTGATGAACGGGAATGATGTTGTGCTGTTTTCTCCTCGCAGGATGGGGAAGACGGGGCTGATCGGGCACGTCTTTGATCGGGAGGATATCAAGAGTTCCTATTACACGTTTTTTGTCGATATTCTTCACACTACAAGCCTTAGGGAGTTCACTTTCTTTTTAGGGAAGGAGATATTCAGAGCCTTGCAGCCGGCTGGTCGGAAGGTTATTGATAAACTCGTGGCGGCGTTAAGATCGCTTCAGGGCAAGATCACTTACGATTCCGCGACCGGGCAACCATCCTTCGGAATCAGCCTTGGGGATATTCAGAGACCGGAGTTTACGTTGGAGGAGATATTCACTTACCTTGACAATGCTGGGAAGCCGTGCCTCGTGGCGATTGATGAGTTTCAGCAAATCAATGAATATGAGGATGGTAATGTCGAGGCTTTCCTTCGTGGGCATATTCAGAAAATGAAGAATTGCCATTTTGTGTTTGCCGGAAGCAAGAGGAGCATTATGAGCGCGATGTTTCAGTCTCCAGCACGTCCGTTCTATAAAAGTGCTGATCCTTTGGAACTTAAGGCTATTGAAAGGGATGTTTATTCGGATTTTGTCGAAAGGAAGTTTAATGAATATGGAAAAAGAGTTTCCAAGGCAACGGTCGAGTACGTATATGACTTGTTCGAGGGATATACTTACTATATGCAAAGGACTTTCAATGAGGCGTTTGCATCAATAGATAGGGGAGAGGAGTGCTCTATGGATGTGGTGAGAAAATCCATTGACAACATCCTGATGATGAATGAGGTTCAATTCGCTGAGCAGATGTCAAGCCTTACCGAGAACCAAAAACGTGTGCTGGCCGCCATCGCGAAAGAAGAGCACGTGCGGAAAGTCAACACTTCTGCTTTCATCAACCGTTACCAGCTCTCGACGGCCAGTGTTGTCAATGCCGCCATCCGCAAACTCCTGAAGGAAGACATCATTACTGTTG